>CAZHOC010000883.1:0-851 GCA_964534295.1 uncultured Bacteroidia bacterium
TGCCATGGCAAAAAGCTTGGCCAAGGAATATGATCTCGACATTGATCTCGCTGAGCATAATGTAAGCTATATCCCTTATGGAGGCCCGCACGCTACGGCAGAGGAGAAAATCGACAGCTTTATCAAGCAACTACATGCCATGGAAGCCGGTAAGACTTATTTGTTTGTCGAGCATCCGGGATACGATAATGCAGAGTTACGGGCAATTCATCACATCGGCTACGAAAATGTAGCAGCCGACCGCCAAGGCGTCACGGACCTTTTTACGAGCGAATTGGTCAAGCAAGTCATCAAGGACTTGGGGATAGAACTGATCTCCTACGCTGATTTAGTTGACTAAGGCAATTCCCTAATTGATGTATCTTTAAGGCTCTTTCACACCTAAACGCTACTTATGGAGCCTACTTCCCGCAAATGGTACCAACGGATCCCGCATCCGGTCATCATGCTATTTGGGATCATTGTTTTGATGACGATCCTGAGTTATATCGTTCCCGCAGGGGTTTATGAAAGAGTAGAAATTGACGGTCGCCAAAGAGTCGTGCCAGGCTCCTATCAACAAATTGAATCTACCCCAGTAGGGCTTTTAGACATGTTTATGGCCATTCCCAAAGGCTATAAAACAGCGGCGGAAATCATCTTTGTGGTACTGGCCAGTGGGATCATGTTTGGGGTGCTAGAAAAGGCAGGCACCATTGAAACTAGTGTCGGTACCTTGATCAAAAATTTGGGGCAGGAGAAGAAGTTTCTCATCGTAGTCTTGCTGACCTTTTTGTATGGCTTCTTTGGCGTAGCGATAGGATATGAAAACAATATCGCCTTGGTGCCGATCGCGGCGGTGGTAGTGCTCG
>CAZHOC010000883.1:861-3363 GCA_964534295.1 uncultured Bacteroidia bacterium
TTTGGCGGCAGGGATTGCCGTAGGAGGTATTACAGTGGGCTTTGGCCTTTCCCCCATTAACCCCTATACCGTGGGCACGGGGCATAAGATTGCAGAGCTTCCCTTATTTTCGGGGGCGCTGCTTCGCACAACGCTTTGCCTCATGGGCCTTGCCTTGCTGTCATGGTATAATCTGCGCTATTTCAAAAAGATCCTCAAAGAGCCTAACCGTGGCCTTGGCCAAGGCCTCAACGAAAAAGGCTTGAGCCTTTCCAAACCCTTAGCTTCCTACCAAATGAATCCCAAGCAATGGCTGATTTTGAGCCTTGCCGTCGGTGGTTTGGCCATTATGCTTATCGGTATATTTACGCAAGGCTGGTACATCAACGAAATCTCCGCCATCTTTTTGATGATTGCGATTGTCTGTGGCCTCGCCAGTCGAATGGGCGGCAAAACCTTTAGTGAAACAGTGCTGAAATCCATAGGCGAAGTAGCACCAGGAGCCTTTATGGTAGGATATGCTACCTCTATCAAAGTGGTTATGGAGATGGGCAATATTAGTGATACTATCGCCCACAGCCTCTCCTCTGTATTAGCGCAATTGCCGACCTATGTTTCGGCAGTGAGCATGTCTGTAGCTCAGTCTGCTATCAATATGCTGATTCCATCTGGTAGTGGACAGGCCTTAGCCACCCTTCCGGTTATGATACCCGTGGGAGAGCTTGTCGGCTTGACTCGACAAACCACCATCTTGGCTTTTCAAATCGGGGATGGGGTAACCAATCTTTTCAACCCTGCTTTAGGAGGCTTGATTGCCATGCTGGCCTTTTGTCGGGTGCCTTTTGACCGCTGGTTGCGCTATATCATGCCTTTGGTCGGCTGGCTGATGCTGATCGCAGCAGCATTTTTGGTTTTTAGTGTAGCCATCGACTGGCAATAATTTGATTGATATGAACGCTCAAGAAATACTCTCTAAACTCGTTTCCTTCCCTGTATTGGGAGGTCAAAGTAATCTTCCTTTGCTTCGCTGGATTGAAGATTATCTCAAACAGCATGGGGTCGATTATACCCTCGTTCCCAATCCTGAAGGCACCAAAGCCTCACTGCATTGTCGGATTGGACCTCCGGTCGATGGGGGCGTAATCCTCTCTGGCCATATGGATGTGGTGCCCGTAGAAGGCCAAAGTTGGGATACAGATCCTTTTACTTTGACCGATGGTGGTGATGGGAAATTGTATGGTCGGGGAAGCTGTGATATGAAAGGCTTTATCGCCTGTTGTCTGGCAGCTTTGCCAGAGATGTTGGCCGCAGAGCTCAAAAAGCCCATCTATTTTGCCTTTTCTTATGATGAAGAGATTGGTTGTCTCGCGGCCCCAGAGTTAGTTGAGCATATCAATGCAACTTATAGCGAAAAACCAATTTACGCCATCATCGGTGAACCTTCCATGATGCAACCTACCGTTGGGCAAAAAGGTATCGTGCTCTATCAAACTACTGTCAATGGCTCGGCCGGACATAGTAGCCGTATCAAGCAGGAAGTGAGTGCAATCCATGAAGCCGCAAAGCTAATTCTCTGGCTAGAAGCCAAAATGGATGCTTTGGTCGCGGCAGGCCAGATCGATGAGCGCTTTGATCCGCCACATTCTTCGCTACATATTGGTATGATTAAGGGGGGGATTGCTACCAACGTAATTGCAGATGAATGCAGTTTTTCTTGGGATGCTCGCTTGATTCCTGCCGACAGCTTAGAAGAGATTACCGCCGAGTATGATGCTTATTGTCGTTCCCGCGAAGCGGAACTCCGTCATATATTCCCTGATTTCAAGATCATTACGGAGGAACTTCATCCCTGGGTACCTTTTCTCGATACCCCAGAAGACTTACCCATAGTGGATTTTATTAAACGTTTATCAGGCCATGATCAATTAGATGCGGTTTCTTATGCAGCCGAGGCAGGGCAGTTTGCTGAGGGCGGCTTCCAATCGGTCATATGTGGGCCAGGCTCTATCGCCCAAGCGCATCGCGCCAATGAGTTTATTGCTATCGCGCAATTAGAGGCTGGAGTCAAAATGATTCAGGATTTGGTCCAAGAGTTGAGCTAGGAGTATAGGGCTTTTGCCTGCTGCGCAGAACGCTTGACTAATTATTGATTTTTTGAATTCATCCCTTCACCAAATCAGTCCTTCAACCATTGAATAAGCGTTCTGCGAAGCAGTAATCCCCAAAGAATGCAACCTCTTAGCACTTAAGCTCATCTTCCTGCAAAGCCTCTTTAAATGTGAAAGGGGCTTTTGTGGTACTTGATTGCGGAAGGCTTGGAAGCACTTTGCAATTGAGAAAGAAGATTAGAAGCATTAAATCGGCGCAAAGTGGTATACGAGCAACATTCATTTGCGAATGCAATCATCCTTTTCGGAGCATTGCAAGGTTTTCTATTAATTACTTTTCTCTGGAAACAGAAAAAAGTAAATCTCTGGGCAGCCTTGATATTCAATTCAAGCAATCCTAATACTAACTACTTTC
>CAZHOC010000884.1:0-3362 GCA_964534295.1 uncultured Bacteroidia bacterium
TCATGGGCTTTCCCAATGAATATCACACTCCCAAGCTTCCGGGCATGGGCGATGTAGATTGGGGGCAGTTTTTTTCGATTCTCACTGACACAGGCTATGATGGTCCTGTATGTGTCGAGGTAGAAGATCGTGCTTATGAAGGTTCTCTTGCGCTGCGTAAAAAGTCATTACAGCAAAGCTATAATTACTTAAGGCAATTTGTGCCGGGAGCATTCTAATGTTCGGCGCAATTATTGGCTTTAAGTAGCAATGCAAATCCTTGCTTCGCTACGCGCAATAATGGTTGCGGTACTGCACTGGAGTACAGGATTTATGTTTTTTAAAGAGTTTGTTAAAGTTAGAGACATTTTTGAACCCACTACTAAAGCAAATCTCTTTGATGGTATCTTGAGTTTCTGCTAGCAGTTTGCAGGCGTAGCCGATGCGTAAATCGATCACGTATCGCGTAAAACTCTTGCCCGCAACTTTGCGGAAGTAATGGGTGAAAGCAGATTCACTGAGGTTGGCAATTGAAGCGGCTTCGGTGCGATTGACGCGATTAGTAAAGTTGTCGAGTATATACTGGTAGACTGCTTCCATGCGGCGAGAGCGTGTAGGAGTAGCTCGCTCTGAATAGCCTTCACTGGCTAAGATCTGGCGTTCGTCGGAGACGGAAAGTGTATAAAGGATCTCCATAAAAGCAGAAATCGCCCCAAAGCTCTGCATCTTACGCAGCACTAATAGACGCTGACGAATATCGGCTAATGTATCTCCTTTAAAGCTTAGGCCCCGCTGGGCTTCCTCAAGGAGTCTGCGAATGGTAAAAAAGGCATTGCGCTTAAATAAGGCGTCCCCAAACAAATCGGCATCAAACTGCACACTCAATAGCTTGGTCTCTTCGGGGATGGCTTCTTCTTCACTATGCCAGCCGTGGCGCAATTCAGGCCCGATCAAAATGAGATCATCTCCCTCCACATTTTCTCTATGATCTCCCACCTGACGAGTACCGTCAAAATCGCGCAAGAGACACAATTCATAGGTTGCGTGGGTGTGTTGCAATAGATCTAAGGATGATCCCGAACGTTCGTCTAATAAGAAGACGTCATTATCAGTTAAGGAACTTATCTCGCGGTAAACCTTCATGATTAATTAGTAGTAG
This sequence comes from uncultured Bacteroidia bacterium, assembly GCA_964534295.1. Lineage (GTDB taxonomy): Bacteria > Bacteroidota > Bacteroidia > J057 > J057 > JBCAWW01. The sequence continues at coordinate 1,139 of CAZHOC010000884.1, forward strand.
ATGTCCAGATGTCTATTGGGGCGTATGCATGATAAATTTGCAACTTTTTGATAGTTAAACGCAAATTTATTTTCATCATAAACGACTGATAGACAATCGTTTAAAAATTGTCTTGCGCCTAAAAAACATTAAACTTTACCTTTAAAAAACGTCTATTTTACGCTCAGGGGGGATATTGATCGCAAGTGCCTTTGCAATCGTTTTCGCTTAAAAAAAGTGCGGCTTTTTGCGCCTTATTGCAGGATTAGATGGCTCCAACCGTCATTTTGGTTGGAATCAGCCTCCTCTTCGGTCGAAACTTGCTTGAGTTTGTCCTGAACCTTCTTACTAAACTTCCAGCAGGTTTGATAACGCAGGTCCACGATCTCCGAGAGCTCGGTGGCTGAGATATTGCCTTTGTTGGCGTAGACCAAGAATAGTAAATAGAAGCCTTTGAGGATGGGGAAGTGTAAACGGTGGAAGAGCGTATGCGCAGTAGCTGATTCATTGGTGCCACACTTCGTGCAACGCCTAGCCAGATGGCCTTGGCCTTTGGTATATTTATCGTTGCCGCAGCGATGGCATTGGTAGCCGTTTTCCCATTTGAGTCTTTCGAGATAAGCATAGCAAGCTTCGTCGTCAGGGAAAAAGGATTGGAACTCCCCAAAGTCTACCTCGCGGGCAAATACACGGGCTCGGGTCAATTCCTTGACATTGCCACGTAGTTCCTGATTTTCTACATCAAGCAATTGATTAATGCGGCTAATCTCCTCCGCCTGTGATTGCAATTTGCGATTCGCTTGAGAAAGCTGCTCATTTTGCTGCTCAATGAGGTCTTTTTGTGCGATGATCTCGCTGGTTTGCAATTCTACTTTCTGTTCAATCTCCTGATTGACGGCTTCCTTGATTTGATTAAGCTCTTGTAGGTTTTGGATGATGGTCTGCTGGGCTGCTTCCTCACTTTGCTTAGCGAGTTTAAATTTTTCGCCTTGGGCAACAGAAAGTAAAACGACTTCTAACACTAAGCCATAATTAAGAATGTAGACGATCCCCAGATGGTCCCATTCTAAGTCCGCCTGTCTCCTCAAGCCCGTTATGACTACCCCCACAATGGTGATAGAGAAGGCCAATACGAAAAAGCGCGCCGCAGGAAATCCACTCCGCCATCGCCATATAGAAGCAGCATATAGTACTAAGAAGGGTATCAAATAGACGGGTATCACCCAAGGTTCATGCGTCATTTGCTCCCTGATGATAAAATAAACCAAAGAAAAGCCTACCAAGGCCATGAGCCAACGATAAAAGCGTGGCCAAGCTTGATCTAGCTCGAGAAAAGCGTTGGCGTAAGCGGTAAAGCAAAGCAAAAAGATCGCCGGACTATAGCGATAAAAAAACTGATTGAGCTCAGGGAAGTCAGGCCACAAATACTGGAAGGCTAATCCATCCTCGAAGGAAATCAGCATACAACTGACTACGTAGAGGACATAGTAGAGATAGAAGCGTTCTCGGATAGAGAAATACAACACTAGATTATAGATCCCCATGATCAAGAGGATACCATAAAACAAACCCAGCACAAAGTATTCGGTCAGCGCATAACGAATGAAAAAGTTGTCTGAACGAATTTTAAAGAGAAAATGGACTGGATTTTCGGTTTTGATCCTGATATAACAAGTCGGAAACTTTTGAGTAGGAGGTAAATCGAACACAAAGTTTTTGTGCAAGATTTCTCGTTTTGCAAAAGGAAACTGCATACCCGCTGAGCGAAGGTGATAATTGCCCAACTCATCAGGGTAGTAAAATTCAACCAAACTAGTCGTCTGACACAATACCTCTAGGTACCAATTGTTGGCATAGAGTGCTTCTCCACCAAAATTAAAACGGATCCAATGAGAAGCGTCTAAATCCTCAGGATGAGGGAAAGCTTGATTGGTTAGAGAAAACTGTTGGCTATAAAAGGGTGAGATGATATCCTCAATTGTGAGTTTGCTCTCAGGGTCCCCTAAAACCTCTATATACTGAGGCTCAAGAAGGTAGTTTTCATTATCAAAGTGTAGCTGCAAAGTATCTGTTGCCCAAGCACTAAGGGGAAGAGCTAGGCTTCCCAGCAAAAACAGCAGTATGGAACAGCGAACAAACATATAAAAGACAAGATACAAAAAAAGCCGCCCCCTGGCATTGGGACGGCCTCAGACATTAAGTAAAAACTTAAGAAAAAAATTATTAGCGCAGCATAAAAAAGAGA
>CAZHOC010000885.1:0-3357 GCA_964534295.1 uncultured Bacteroidia bacterium
AAAAACTCCAAATGATAAGGATTAGGGAGCTTGAAATACTGCTTCATAGAACGCTTGTCCCTCCCAGCCTTCCCTCCTACTTTCACTTCGAATCCCCCTCTGGGTGAGAAGTCTCCTTGCCTCTAAACTGTAAAGGCATTTTGGAAGATAGGAGATTTCTCGTCGCTTCGCTCGCTCGAAAAGAATACCCGCCGAATGTAGCGTTATGCCTACCTTACCGCTTCGCGGAACGTTTATCTCTCCCAACTTCCGCCCTAAATCCACTTCGAATCCCCCTCTGGATGAGAAGTCTCCTTGCCTCTAAACTGTAAAGGCATTTTAGACGATAGGAGATTTCTCGTCGCTTCGCTCACTCGAAAAGAATATTCGGGTTCTGCCTGCTCTTCTACTTCGCAGAACGCTCAGCTTTATTACTATTTATGCCTTATCTCTAGCCGCGATTGCCTCTTCATAGAGGTAAATATTGAGCAGACCATTGGTATTGAGAATCAGCTTTTTGGCTTCGGGAATAGTCGCAACATGGGTGATGATGCGCTCATGTTCATGCTCAGAACCCATATGATTTTGGTGGTAGGACCATATCTCTTCCTTGGACATCTCGAGTTCACAATAGTAAAAGTAAAGGGCTTCATCAGAGGTGCCCGAAGAGGCGTATTGCGCTTCGTGATTGAGGGGGATTACCTTGGCAGGATCCACCACCAGACCGGTTTCTTCCATGGTCTCACGTACGGCTACCTCATGTGGATCATCGTCTCGGTCAACCATGCCAGCCACCTGCTCGTAAATATAATCACCATTGCAGATGCGGCGTTGTTTGACCAACAGCAGGTATCGCTCACCGCTATCTTTGTCAGTTAGGCAGATCAAAACGGAAACGATCTCTCCTTTGATAAAGCAGATCGGGGGGATCTTATCTCCTTCCGGAGTGGTGGCATCAAGCAGGACTAGCCCGAATAAGGCTTCTCCATTGTAGCGATATTTGGTATAAATCTCTTCGATACCGTTAATTGTCAGGCCGTTGGCCTGGAGTTTGCTTTTCCAAAGACGAAATTTGTGAGCGCTTTGCAGCTGTTCTTTTGCCATAGGTTGCGTATTATGGATGAAAGCCCCAAGGTAGGAGGGGATAAATGAAAAACGAAATCAAAAAATTGTAAGTTTACCACACTAAAACACAGTAAATGAAAGGAAAGGGTCTCATTCTCATAGGCGTACTTGTGGTACTTGGCTTTGTCGGGTATAACTATGTCGAAAAAATATTTGGCGCCAACGTTTCTACCCCTGATGGAAAAGAATACACCTTCTATATTCCACCTAGCCAGCATGATTTTAAAAGAGCTGGTGTCGACTATCGAGAAGTAGGACAAATGTTGCTGGATGATAAATTGATTAGAGATCCAGAAGCCTTTCATTGGGTAGCTGAACAGATGAACTATCCGCGTCATGTTTATCCAGGACGTTATATCCTCCAGGATGGTATGAGCACTCGCGAATTGATCACCTTATTGCGCTCCGGTCAGCAGACCCCCATGAACTTTACCTTTGTCAAATTTCGCACCAAAGAGCAGCTAGCCGAATATGTAGGAGAAGAGCTTGCGATGACTAAACAGCAGATGCTAGATGTGTTTGCTGATACCGAATTTTTGAAAAAGCATAATGGCCTCACCCCAGAAACTGCCATGGCCATTTTTATTCCCAATACCTATGAGATGTATTGGAATATTTCCCCTCGTGCCTTTTTTGACAAGATGTTTGAGCAATACAAAGTCTATTGGAATGACGATCGCAACGCCAAGCGTCGCAAACTCAAACTCAATCGCTTAGAGGTGATGACCCTTGCTTCCATCGTGGAGGAAGAAACCAATAAAAATGATGAAAAAGGCCGCGTAGCGGGGGTTTATCTCAACCGTATTCGTAAGGGCATGCCCCTTCAAGCCGATCCCACCGTCAAATTTGCAGTGGGGGACTTTACGCTCCGCAGAATCTTAAATAAGCATCTACAAACAGATTCCCCCTACAATACTTATCTATACCCAGGATTGCCTCCGGCACCTATCTGCACCCCTTCTCTCCCTTCGATTGAGGCGGTATTGAATAGCGAGAAACATGATTATCTCTACTTCTGTGCGAAGATCGAGGGAGATGGCTATCATAAGTTTTCTCGTAGCTTAAGCGAGCATGAGCGCTATGCAGATAAGTACCGCGCGATGCTGACCCAAAGAGGCATCAAATAGTCGACTAAATATTGGTCCCCGCGATAAAGCGTTCCCCGCTGAAGGGGCCAAAGGTCATACTCTTGCGCCAACTCGGATCAGGCAGGTTGATAAAGATAGTAGTGCCTTCCCCTAAGGTAGACTCTACCCATATCTCGCCTTTGTAATTTCTTACAATTTTACGGCAGGCCGCTAAGCCCAAACCCGTACCTGATTTTTCTTTCTGAGGGTTGAGGCGCTGGAACAAATTGAAAATCTGATCTTGATAAGCCGGCTCGATGCCAATGCCGTTGTCAGAGACCCAAAATAGATGTCTGCCCGGCTCAGATCGATAACCGATATTGATCTCTGGGGCTTGTCCCGCTTTGCGGAACTTTAGCGCATTGTCCAAGAGATGCCTAAACACGAGATAAAAGGCGCGGTAATTCACCTCCACATCTGGCAATGGGGCAACATCTAGCTGTGCCTCATAAGCCTCTATTTGAGGCATGAGTTCTTGAGTAGCACGAGCGATCACTTGTGAGATCGACACCATACCTGTTCCTACATTTTGCTTTGAGCCAATCTGGGCATATTGCAATAGGTCATTTAGCAGTTGATTGATGCTCTTGACGCCGTTCATGGCAAAATTGAGAAACTGCTGCCCTTCATCATCTAGCGTTTCCATATAGCGTCGTCTCAGTAGACTCACATAGCCTCCTACATTTCGTACCGGCGTTTTGAGCTCATGCGAAAGGACATGGATGACTTGTTCCATTTCATGATTGGCATGGCGAAGATCAAAGTTTGCTTGGGCGATTTTTTCGTTCTGCTCATTTAGCATTTGGTTGACTTCCGTTTGCTTACGGTTGCGGTATCCTAAAACGAGCCCAATGGCCAATAAGAAGGCTGCAATCAGACCATTACCTACCCAGAGATAGCCGAGTCGTTCTTTTTCCATTGCGTCCTGCAATTGGACATATTCTAGCTGCTTTTGATTAAGCTCCATTTGGATCTCCTGAGCTTGTAGTTGGGCATTGATTTCGAGTTTAAATAATTGGGATTCTAAAGCTTGCTTTTGCTCTGCCCAGTATAAGGCTTGCTCTGGCTGTCCAGTTTCTTTATAGCTCTTTTCTAAACGATTTAAGGCCGCGACTACCATTAGAGG
>CAZHOC010000886.1:0-3352 GCA_964534295.1 uncultured Bacteroidia bacterium
AGCCAGAATGATCGTTTTACCAGTAGCGGCAATATCGATGATCAACTCCCTGATTTCGGCTATCCCTTCGGGATCGAGACCATTGGTAGGCTCATCAAGGATGAGCACTTTGGGATGAGCCAATAGGGCAGAGCCAATGGCGAGTCGCTGCTTCATCCCTAGGGAAAAGGTCTGAAAAGAATCGTGCTTTCGTTCGGCGAGGCCGACCTGCTCCAATACCTCATCTATCCGATCCGTGCTGACTTCCTTGATTTTACAGGCGAGGGTCAGGTTTTTATAGGCCGAAAAATGAGGATAGAAATTAGGCTTTTCCAGGATGGAACCTACCTGCTTTCGTTCTTTATGGCTAGCGGCTTTGCCGAACCACAAAAAGTCGCCACTGCTAGGGGAGGTAACCCCCAAAATCATTCCCAGGGTGGTGGTCTTTCCACTACCATTTGGTCCTAAGAGCCCAAATACGGTGCCTTCCGGCACTTCTAAATTGAGCTGATTGACCGCAGTGATTCGACCGTAATTTTTATGCAGATTACGGGTGCTAAGGACATTCATAAATTAGTGCGTATAGGAATATGTGTGTGCTTAATTCTCTTCGATGATTACCTCTTCTTCAGACATCTCTTCTCGGACCTGCTCTTTGATATCGAAAGGCAGCATATCACTTACTTCGTCCATGTTGACACTTCCGAGTGCATTGATGTACCGCATGTCCAATGAGCCTTTCATCTCAATAGCGGCGGGAACGCCTTCCATCAGGAGGGTAACAACCCAAGTCGATTTGCCTTTGGCGGAGGTCAATTCGTAGATCCGGCATTTGTTCTCAGCATTGTCAAAGCTGAGGATCTCATGAAAACCTTCGCTGCGGACGCCTTCGTCGATACGTTGGAAGGTTGCGACTGCTTCCGCACCCGTAGCTTCGGAGCTTACAAAACGTAAGTGGTCCAAATCCTTGATCAGTTTATTGAAATCGGGATTCTTATTGCGGTTGAGTACGCGGATCACACTTTGGTACAAAAAGAGCTTATGGCCCTTGGTATCGCGTTGAAACTGTTTGATGGTTTTGCTCTGCCCAAAAGCAGTAGCTGACATCAATATGGCTAATGCGAGTATACTTAACTTTTTCATTGCTGATTTACTTTTTGGAAGTTTCTGAAACCGGGCAGATTCATTCTTTGACTGATGTTTGCGATCGCCTCAAGATCAACGTCGCCGACTACGCTCATGATCATCACAGTCGTTTGGTCGTAGCCAACCATTACCAATTCTGTGATTTGCTCACCTGCACGGGTAACAAAAAACTTAAACTCAATCCCAGACTCAGTTACGGTCGTCAATTCTTCCATATCCGAGACGGTGCTTTGTAGGAGATCTTGGTAGATATCGGCCGATTGCGAGACATTATTGCCAATTAAAGCCTTCATGCCATTGAGTTTGGCGAGGGCTTCGATGACTTCTTGCTCTTCGGGCTTGTCCATCTCGATGTCAATGAAAACATCAAACATCCGGCTGGAAACATTGACCCGAGAAAAGCGGGCATCGTCTGCATATTGGCTAAACAATGGATCAAGACGTCCATTTTGAGCCGTGAGAGGAAGGGCAAAAACCAACATTAAGCCAGCTAATCCCAATAGTTTTATTCGGTTCATAGGTAGGTATTCGCTTAGTTCTGATAATACATCCGTGGAGGATATATTTTGATCTTACGTAGCTGTCTAATTAAAAGATAAGGAAATAATCCGCTTTGCGTCCCTCTGAGGGCAATTCCTCGACGAGCCTTGGCTTTTCCTCGACCAAAAGAAGGATGAATGTCGAATTTCGAATGCCGAATTTCCAATGATGAAGTGAGCAGAGGTTTATGATTAGTTTAGCTTTGGTTTTTTGGGGCCGCTGCGCGGAACGCTTATCTCTTTGGGCCATTCGGGCATACTCAGAAAGCCATTTTGATGATTTAGAAGTTTGACCAGTTTGGTCATCCCGACCGGAGCGGAGGGAACTTTGATTATTTACCGCTGCGCGGAACGTTTATTTCTTCAGGTCCTTCGACGCTGCTCAGGAAGACATTTTGGTGATTTAGAAATTTGACCAGCGTGTCATCCCGACCGTAGCGGAGGGAACTTTGATTATTTACCACTGCGCGGAACGCTTATTCAATCCTGGGCAAGGGTTAAGCGTTCTGCGCAGCAGCTCCTATCAAAAAAGTCCCCGCTAATACTTGTTGAAGTATAGCGGGGATTGAACAAAGAGAGAATGTACACTTAACTACTACTTACTACTATTTCTATACAAAGGTCGCGTAGGAAAAGTCGCGGCTACGGATCATACTTTGAAGGTTAGCCAACCAGTTTTTGAATTCTGATTTTTTGCGGCGCGAGATGGTTACTTCGTTCTGACCGGATAACTCCAATACGTTACCTTCTTTTTGCTTTTGGATGTGGATACCATTGACCAAAAATGATTTGTGGCAACGGAAAAATGTCTGCGGGCTCAACTGGGCTTCAAACTCCTTCAAGGTTTTGGCGATAAGGATACGACGCTTGTTGCGGGTAACTACATAGGTGTAATTGCGCTCACCTTGGAAGTAGACGATGTCGTAAAAAGGCAAGTAAATCGTGCCGTCCTGAAGCTGTAAAGTGATGGTGTTTTGGGGGAAGCCGTGTCGTACTTGCTGGCGGTTATTAAGCTGGTTGAAGAACTGACGATTTACATTTGGGAATGCTGGATCTGTGTTGGTGTTGTTCCAATTTGCTGTGAAGTTGTTCATGTTACTAGGTTTAGAAAGTGTTGGTGATTTCGAACACTTACAAAGCTCTAGTAACAGCCTCCGAAAGGCTTTGCACTTTTCAACAACAACCTACCATTTTTCACAAAATGGGGATTTATTGGTCTTTTTGAGGGGTTTTTAAGATTGATTGACAAATTCTGAGGGAGAAAGGCCAAATTGTTTTTTGAAGCTTCTGGCAAAATGATTGGGGCTAGAAAAGCCCATATCATAGGCAACATCGGAGATACTGATGGCCTTTTGCTTGAGCAAATCAGCGGCTCTTTGTAGTCGCATAGAACGGATGAGTTTTCCAGCCGTTTGATCGATCAAGGCGCGCAACTTTCGGTTGAGATTATTGACACTCATGCCAAGCTCTTCGCTCAATACTTCGACGCTAAATTGTTCATTGGTCAGGTTGGTCTCGATGATCTCCAATACCTTTTTGATAAAGGTCTGTTCTATCGGCACGGCACTCACTTCATTAGGACGAATGATGGTCGCCGTACTAAAGCGTTCTCTTAATCGCCGACGCTGTTCGATCAGGTTGGAGATGCGCACCTTGAGCTCGCGCGAGTTAAAAGGTTTAAGGAGATA
>CAZHOC010000887.1:0-3351 GCA_964534295.1 uncultured Bacteroidia bacterium
CATACTGTCCTGAGCAAGATAAGGTGCAAGTGGCTTGACGGACTCGCGTAACTGATCTGGACTGAGCGCCTCGAGTCGGATCATATCGTTTTCAAACAAAAAGGTACCGTCCAAATAGGTATCGGTGAGGACGCGGTAAAAATAAGCGTTGACCACTTCGAAACGATCGCGGTCTTCCAATACATTGAGCGGTAAATGCCGCAGGATAGCAACGGCCTCCTCATTACGCAAAACGACTCCCCAACTACCAATCGGCAGGCCGACGTCAAGCGGAATACCATAATCTTCTACCTCACTCACCGCTTCCCGGATCTTAGCCCCAAACAAACTACCACTCGATTCGACCGCCATAGGATCATCTATCTCCATAAGCATCAGACGCCCTCGCTCTACGGGTGGAACACCCGCACTATCACGGGTCAAAATATGATGAGGATAGACACAAACACTCAGGCGGGGTCCCTCCTCGCCCAACAAGGTTTGCATCTGCTCTACGAAGGCAAAATAGTTATCCCTAGTTTGGACGCTCCAATCACAATCAATTTGAATCTCATTGATTTGCTCTAAGGGTTCTGCAATCCGTCTGATTCGGTCAATGGTAAGTTCGGCGATATCAGCAATGCGCCCTTCGTCCAGATGGGGCAAAACGTTCTCGGAGAGATAGATAACTGGCACGATCTCTTTACCCTCCCAATCAGCCAAAGAGGCTCTCAGGCTTCCTATAGGCACAATCCGCTTGCGACTATCGTCCCATTCGACATCAAAAAAGCGCAAAAATAGTTGCTCCGTCGCTAGGGTATCTAGGTACGCTTGAGTCGAAGAACTCCAATCAGGACGACTCTCCCACTGATAAAAAACGGTTTTGACGGTATTGGGGCCGCATCCCCAAAGTAACAGGAAGGTAATAGAAACGAGCAGGCAGCTTCGAAAGGAAATCCGCATAAATTTTTCTATACCGATGTAAATATACCAAATTCGTACCAGTCCACAGAAATTTCTATCTTGTTAAACAAATAATAATTCACACATATGAAGCCGCACCTATTTTTGATTTGTATTCTCAGTCTCAGTGTCCTATTAGTTGCTTGCAAAAACGATACTGAGAGTAAAACTGATCCAGTTGATCCACCGGAAGAAAAGGCCCTTACCATGGCTGATATTGCTGGAGAATGGGTTTCTGCTGGGATTAGCGTAAAAGTTAATAGTCTCAATGGGGCCGAAGGAGATACCCTTATCGAAGCCACAGAAGATACCTATCCAGACGTACTCGGGATCAAAGCTAACTTCTCTATTTTGAATGCCGACGGCACTTATGAAGATGTTTACGTACTGCCTAATGACAGCATCGAAAGAGGCAATGGTACTTGGTCGCTTGGCGATGGCACCATCACTTTTAGCCAAGAAGTGCCTAATAATAGAGTCCATACTTACCAAATGATGATCGACGATGAAGGCAATATGCAGGTCAATGGTAAAGTAGATTTTGATGCTGATGGAGAGCAAGATGATGATTTTTCTGGCACTAGCTATAAGCGTCAGTAAGCTTAAAATATGCAGCGAGAGATTCCGCCATTCCTGCAGCAACTATTTGTTCAGTTTGGAACCATAACGGAAGTAGATCTCGCCTTACTCAGCCCCCTTTTGCAAACTCAGTTTTTGCCAAAGGGGGCTCACTTTTTGTCTTTGGGCCAGACCTGCGACAAGATCGGATTATTGACCAAGGGGATTCTTAGGGCTTATTACCCCGTCGGGGAACGCGAAGTCACCTCTTATTTCAATTTTCTCCCGCGCAATCCAATTGTCGCTGGCTTTACCTCTCTCCTTACCCAAAAGCCTGCCACCGAAGCCCTGCAAGCCCTAGAGGATTGTGAGCTGCTCTACATCACTTATGAGCAGCTGCAGCATCTTTACCAATCCAGTCAAAATTTTGAACGCCTCGGCCGCATCATGATGGAACAAAACTATATTGCCTCCGTAAAGCGCATCCAATCCTACCAAACCCAATCCGCCGCCGACCGCTACCATCATCTACTGAGCAAGTACCCCAATCTTCTCAATCGGATTCCCCACCATTACATCGCTTCTTACCTCGGCATTACGCCAGAATCGCTGAGCCGTATCCGCAAGCAGAAGTAAATCTTACCATACATCAATGCAGCAATCATGCATGGGTTCTAGCTTTACCTAAAAGCGAGTTTTACCTATGCCTAGCAAGTTTCCTCTTGGCTTGATCATCCTGCTCATGCTGGCCTATGCCTGCTCCTTTGCGGACCGCTATCTGCTCAATTTACTAGTCGAACCTATCCAAAATCATTATGGCTTCAGCGATCTGCAAATGGGTTGGCTCTTGGGTCCAGCTTTTGGATTATTTTATGCTTTGGTAGGCCTGCCATTAGGACTCGCGGCCGACCGTTTTCACCGAGGTAAATTGATTTCTCTGGGCGTAATGCTTTGGAGTATTATGACCATGTTGACAGGATTGGCTCAGAGCTTTTGGCAGTTTTTCATTTGTCGTATGGGCGTGGGGATAGGCGAGGCTAGTTTGTCTCCCGCGGCTTATTCTCTGCTCGCAGAACGCGTATCTCCAAAGCTACTTAGCACTGCGATTGCGATCTACTCTTTGGGGATTTATTTGGGGGCCGGCTTGGCCTACGGCCTGGGGGGAGAGTTGATTGCTTACTATCAAAATGCCTCAAATTGGGAAATCAGTGGTTTAAGTATTCCCCCATGGCAAATACTCTTCATTGGCTTTGGTTTTCCAGGCGTTTTGTTGATCTTGATCAGCTTATTCGCAATTCGCGAATACCGAACAAAGACACACAAACCACTCAATAACAATGTTTTATATAGTATAAAGAGTAGGCCTCGGCTAGGAAAGCCCTTTTATCTTCTTTGCCTTAGTTTTTCCTTCTTTTACATTGCGATTTATGCGGGAGGGGCCTGGCTCCCCACCTATTTGATGCGAGTACATGAGCTACCGACTCAAACCGTAGGTTGGTTGACGAGCTTTGGCTTGCTGATTTTTCCTAGTATAGGATTGCTAGTCGGAGGTTGGTTAGCGGACCGCATGAGTAAGCATGATCCATTGCTTGGTAAGCTTAAATTTTGCCTTTGGGCCTTCCTACTTTTTGCGCCTAGCGCCATTGCTTTTGGATTGATCAAAGATACTACTCTAAGCCTTTGGGCCATGCTACCTTATGCACTTTTGCTGAGTGCAGCCGTAGGCGTTGGAGCAGCCATGGTACAGCAAATTAGTCCAGCGGAGCACAGAGGTTTTGCGAGCGCGCTTTTCCTCTTCGCGCAAAATTGTTTGGGACTAAGTTTAGGTCCTACAGCAGTAGCTTTTTGTAC
>CAZHOC010000888.1:0-3349 GCA_964534295.1 uncultured Bacteroidia bacterium
ATGCAAAGCAATCACTCGCTTGAGTTGGTCCCGGCGGCTAGAAATCTCCGTATGCTTTTTGATCAAATACAAAAAGCCAAATAGCGCGACCACACTCATCAACATCCCCAAACTAAAGCTATTGATAAACAACAAATAGCTGAGACCAGCTCCTGCAAAAAACACAATGGCACGAGACCAGGAGATGATGTTGTAGGTTCGGTTTAGGACCTCATAATCCTTTTGATGCTGCTGAAGATGAGTTTGATAAAATTCTTGAGGATTGCTCACGCTTTGAAATTTGGGATATCTGTCGTCTGGGAGGCCGTAAACTTACAAATATTGTTGCTTTCTCGCCTAAATAGGCAGCCTATCGTTGATTTGTAAAGAGAGCCAGCGGTAAAGACGTCTTTGCTCCTCTTTTTCTAATAAGGCAAGATGTTGTAACAGTACATTGACATCTCCTCTTGCAGCTGGACCCGTTTGGGTGTTTTGCGGTGACAATTGAAATACCTTATCGACCTGTTCACGCACTAAGGGTTCGTAAATAGCAAAATCTAAGCCTTCGATAGGAGGCAGGTTTTCTTCAGCCCAGCGGTAGAGATAATTGGAAAAGTTACAGGCAATAACGGCTCCAAGGTGAAGTTTCATCCGCCCCACTGAATCAAGGGGATAAACCCGCTGGCTTAGCTTATGGGATAAGCGTTCCACGAAGGGGTAAACCTCCTCATCTCCCTCCACAAAGATGGGAACAGTGCTAAAGTCCACGACGATATCTGGCGTAAAGATTTGCATCGGATAGAGCACCGCGCAATTGGCACCCGCGACCCGCAATTTCTCCATATCGGTGCTGCCAGAAGTATGAATCAGGCATTGCTTGGGGTCAAGTATACCTGAAAGTTGCTCCGCCAAAGTAGGGATCGCTTGGTCGGGCACGGTCATAATGATCCAATCAGCCTCAGGACTTAATTGGGAGAGTGCGGCAGTGTGATGAGGGATATTGTAAGCCTCAGTATATTTTTTTCGGCTATTCGCCGAACGGCTAATCAGTTGGATTACATCCGCGCCTGCCTTTTGTAAGGCAGGGATGAGGCTCCAAGCCATTTTGCCGGCCCCGATAACACTTATTTTTATCGACATTTAGGGCTTGCGTACTACTTTGACTGCGGTACCGTAGGCGAGAATCTCTGACGTACTGCCAGCAATCGCCGAGGTAGAAAAGCGCATATTGACGATGGCATTGGCGCCGAGTTTTTCACCGTCTTCGATCATACGATCCATCGCTTGATCGCGTGCATCGGTAAGGAGTTCTGTGTACTCTGAGATTTCGCCGCCAACGATCATTTTGAGGCCTGCGACGATATCACGACCGACAAAGCGAGCGCGGGTAGTGTTGCCACGGACTAGGCCGAAGACTTCTTGCACTTCGTAACCGGGAATTTCAGGGGTAGTAACTACTAGCATAGGAATAGAAATAATATTACTCTAAGCAGCCAGACCATCTAGCCACAAGAGGATTTTAGGAATAAAAATAATCCCCCAAATGATAGCACAAAAGATAACAGCCAGCAAGACAGCGCCAGCAGCTACATCTTTTACTTTGCCTGCAAGGGGATGATAATCAGGGGAAACTAGGTCGACGAAAAATTCGAGGGCAGTATTGATCGTTTCAGTAACCACTACTAGCGCCATGCAGAGGAGGATTTGAACCCATTCGTTGGCATCGAGTCCTAAACCCCAGCCAAGTAGACTGATGAGGATAATGGCCAGCAAATGCACCTTTGCATGAGCCTGGCTAGCAAAAAAAGTCGCAATGCCTTTAAACGCATACCCAAAACTCCTAAATCGCGCCTGCAAATATTTCCACATAAAAAACCAATCAATGGTCTATGCCTAAAAACGAAAACAAACATAAGAGGTTTTCGCTTTTGTCTTCGAGCATAGGTAGTAAATTTTCTTACAAGATGGATAATATTCGCGTCGAGGTCTGGCAAAAAGGCGAAATGATAGAACTAAGCGTTCCCCAAGGGGAAAGGCTAAGAAAGGCGCTACTTGACAATGGGATATCGCCATATGGGCCTTATACCCAAAAGCTAAACTGTCGCGGGAACGGAATCTGCGCGACTTGTGGTATTATCCCAATAGAAGGGGTCCCGAAGGCGAAACACTGGCATGACAGGCTAGCCGCTGAATTTGGCTATCCGCGCCTAGCATGTCAAATAGAGATCAATGCTCCGATGAGCATTCGATTGATAGACGATAAAGGTATTTGGGAATAAGCGCCTACTGCTCGATAATATTGATCTTACCGAAGTCTACTTCTAGACGAATGATGATGCGCTCATTAGGAGATTCCTGTACGGCTTGGTTGATGTAGGTTCCTTCAGAAATCTCTTTGAAGCCTTCTTCTGGCATATTGACTTCGGAGAAGAATCCCGATTTGAGACGTAGCTCTACTGGCTGTTCATCATCGAGAATCAAAATCAAACCGCCCACTCCACTTCTAATAGTAATTTCGCCCCCTGGTACATATCCTTTACCGATGAGGAGCTTAGTCATGCCCATATCATTGTGGACCGTAACCTGTTTTGCACGTGCGTGAGCAAGATTCTTGAGAACTACGTTTGCACTGGCAGCATGGATGGACATCTGACTCATCTCCTGCTGATTAGGCTTGTTGTAATGGACCATTACATCCGCAAAAGCCGTATTGATGTTGACATTTTGCAATTGGAGGCCAGATAGATCTAAACGAGAAGCGCCAACCCCTAAATCTAGATAAAGGTCGGTACTAACATTGGGATCAGGACAGAAGAAAGTTTTGTATTCACCGGAAGTGGTGTAGGTTTCTAATTCGGAGAGAGGCTCGGCTAGGCGAAGGTTTGAAGCTAATCCAGGTTTGCCTTCAGCCTTGGGAGGTGTCAGCGAGAGGTTGCAGATATAAGTTCCACTAGCCTCATGGCGTGTCTCGACTTTATAGTGTTCTTGAGAGTCAGGCACAGCCAAACGATAAATGGCAGAACCTTGACAACCAGAAGTACGAACAAAGCTTTCGCCGGTAGGTATTTCCAGCTTAAGCATCATATGTTCTACGACTTCTCCTCCGGGCATTACAAGAGTGTCAGCCCGATGTACATTTTGGGCAAACAAGTTGGAAAGGTTAAGGGTTAGAAAACCCAAAAGAGGAATGAGCCTCAAGTGCATACTATTCATTTAATCTAATCAAGACAGGGCAATAGTGCATACGGCAACATATAGATAAAAGTTGTTATAAGCACTATCGTTGGAAGTAAGAAAATCCCAAAATGTCTTTTACCTTGCCTAAGGTTAAGAATAAAGTTAATCATTTGTTTAAGAAAAACTGCTAAAT
>CAZHOC010000889.1:0-3347 GCA_964534295.1 uncultured Bacteroidia bacterium
CGGCTTGCAGAACA
This sequence comes from uncultured Bacteroidia bacterium, assembly GCA_964534295.1. GTDB lineage: Bacteria > Bacteroidota > Bacteroidia > J057 > J057 > JBCAWW01. The sequence goes on from CAZHOC010000889.1 coordinate 15, forward strand.
AGGGCACGAAGTCCATGTTGCTTACCAAACTTCCGGCAATATTGCGGTATTTGATGATGCTGCCATCCGTTTCATCGACTTTGCCCAAGACTTCAGTCGTCAATTTGATCCAGCCAACGCCAAGCAAGCCGAAATGCTCTACCAAGAGTCTCGCGAGTTTTTGGCGACCAAAGAGTCGGGTCAGCCAGACACCCCCGGTATCCAAATGATTAAAGGCCTCATCCGTCGTGGTGAAGCAAAATCAGCCCTTCGTTATTCAGGAGTTCCAGAAGAACGGGCTCACTTCTTGGACATGCCCTTTTACGAGACTGGTCGAGTCAAAAAGAAGCCTTTGTCTGAGGATGATATCCAAATCATCGTTGACCTACTCAATGAAGTAAAACCACAGCAAATCTTTGCCGCTGGCGACCTTTCTGATCCACACGGGACTCACCGAGTGTGTTTGGACGCGATTTTTCAAGCCATCGACAGATTAAAAGACGCCCAATGGATGCAAGACTGCTGGGTTTGGCTATATCGCGGTGCCTGGCAAGAATGGCCGATTGATGAAATCGAAATGGCCGTACCGATCAGCCCTGAAGAACTCAAACGCAAGCGCCAAGCGATTTTCCGCCACCAATCTCAAAAGGATAGTGCCCTCTTCCCCGGTAATGACCCCCGAGAATTTTGGCAGCGTGCGGAGGATCGAAATCAACATACGGCTCGCATGTATGACCTACTCGGTCTTCCAGAGTATGAAGCTATCGAAGCATTTGTGAGATACCACTTTTAATTCTCTATGACGCTAAAAACGACTGAACAAAGCTCGCACTACGATCACCTTGAGTTGATGTCTACCCAGCAATTGTTGGAAAACATCAATCGGGAAGACCGTACTGTACCTGAAGCAGTCAGCAAGGCTCTGCCACAGATCGAATCTGTGGTAGAGGCCATTTATGATAAGATGAAGACAGGAGGTCGCCTCTTTTATCTTGGCAGTGGTACCAGCGGACGCCTTGGCGTAGTGGATGCTTCCGAATGCCCTCCCACCTTTGGAGTTCCTCATGATTGGGTGATTGGCCTCATCGCGGGTGGAGAAGGTGCCATTCACAAAGCCGTGGAGCATGCCGAAGATGACGAAGCAGCTGCCTGGCAAGACCTACAAGCATATCAAATTTCAACGGATGACTTTGTGTTGGGGATTACCGCTAGCGGAACGACGCCTTATGTGCTCGGAGCCGCAAAAGCTTGCAAAGCGCATGGAATTAGCAGCGCTGGCATAAGTTGTAACGCAAACTCTCCCCTTAGTTCATTAGTTGATTATCCGATAGAAGTGATCGTCGGGCCAGAATTTGTAACGGGTAGTACTCGTATGAAAGCTGGCACCGCTCAAAAATTAGTCCTTAACATGATTTCCACCTCTGTTATGATCAAACTCGGTCGCGTCCAAGGCAACCGGATGATCGATATGCAGCTTACAAACGATAAGCTCATTGACAGAGGGACAAGAATGATTATGGACAGTAGTAAACTGGACTACCAAACTGCTCGAGCTATGCTGCACCAGCACGGCAGCGTAAGGGCTGTATTGGATCAGTTAAGCTAATCTTTTTACTAACTACACGAGACGCCCCTTTCCATATTTTTGGATCTGGGGCGTTGTTTTTTTATCAGAGATGTGTGTTTTATTTACCGCTGCGCGGAACGCTTATCCCTAGTATCTGTATTCCAGATCAACTAAAGAAAATCGCATAGCTATACTGCTACTGAAATTGCCATTGCTGCAAGAATTCTCCTTTTTGACCATCAGCCACTTGGTAAAATTGAACTCATTCTTTCCGGCTAGCATATCAAGAGGCTTGAAGGAAAAACTGCCCATCAAATCATCGCTGGAGGAGGTATCACGATCGTAAACTCTCAACTGATATTGAGTATCAAAATCGAGTTTTAGTTCTCGCACAAAATCGCAGCCACCAAAGCAATCTGAATCTTTATAAAATAGATCGCGGGTATCATAAATAATCTCTGCTCCCCGACGGATTTGCACGTAGACATCAGCGCTCTTGATAGCATCTAGTCCACTTCCCCCATCAAAAGCAGTACAGGCTTTGGGGACATAGATCAATTCGGTAGCCTTGGCAAAGACAGTATTGGGGATTTTCAGCTCCGAACAATTGGGTCCTTTATGGTACTCATCACATTGACAACTGCCATCGACACAAGTACCAAATTCACATTGTACCATTTCGCAAGGATCTGGCTCAATTACTTCTGGCTTACAAGCAATGGCTACTAATGACAAGAGGAGCAGTTTGATAAGGGCAAGTTGCAGACGAGTTTTCATTTTTGATAGGTTTTGCTCGATTAGTCGTTCCGCGCAGCGGTCTAATCAACAGCTATCAAAAAAAAATCTCTTAGCGAGGGATGAGCGTTCCGCGCAGCGGTAGACCAATACCTATCGAATCAAAGTAATCGACTGTACTCTTTCCAAGGCCTCTCCCCTATTGGTGATTGCTCTGATTTGGATCGTATAAACGCCTTCAGGTACAGCTCTGCCATTGCGGGTCCCGTCCCAGCTTCCATCAAGACCACTCCAAGTACTGATGACCTGGCCCCATCGATCAAATACAGTACAATCCAACTGGTTTAAGCCTTCTCCCTTGAGTTGGTAAAAATCATTGCTGCCATCATTATTGGGGGAGAAGGCAGTAGGAAAGTAAAGATGAAAATCGTCTAAGATCCGAATGCTTTGACTAGTAGTATCAGTACATTGATCACCGCTACGATTGTAAGCTACGAGGGTAATAGTATAAGTCCCCTGCATGGTGTAGGTATGAGTTGGATCTTCGGAGGGCACAGTAGCGCTCCCATCACCAAAGTCCCACAGATAGCGGAATCCATTTTGGGTTGTGTTTTCGAAACGGATAGTGGCTTCAGAAAGCGATATTGCACTGGTATCTCGCAGCGGAATGATAAAATCCGCGATGGGTCGAGAGTCATTACTAATATCAAAAGCGATCGAATCCACACAGCCATTCGCATCTTCTAGTTTCACCCCATAGCTACCTTCGGCTAGATTACTGCGCTCTAAAAGATTGCTATTGTCATTGGCCCAATTAATTGTGTAGGGCTGAGTACCGCCATTAGCAGATAGACGCACAGCTCCATTGTCTAAATCACAGCCAGCATCCTGAAATTGCTCGATCTCTATGGAAAGGATATCGGGTTGAAATAAGTTGACATTGCCAGTAGATTCACAGCCTTTGGCATCGATTACGAGGTAAGCGTAAGGCCCTGCGCTCAGACCTCTAAACAGACCATTGGTAATAGCAGCCCCATTATCAAGAGAATACT
>CAZHOC010000890.1:0-3333 GCA_964534295.1 uncultured Bacteroidia bacterium
GTCATTTTGTAATCAATTACGCCTTCTTCTGGCACAACATCTGTCTTAGGGCTGATTCTTACCAAACGGCTTTTCCCTTCATGCATAGCCGTCATCGCTTCTTGTACGATTATCGACCTTGTACATCCCCCACCTATCCAACCATGTACTGATCCTTTCTGATCAATCACGGCCTTATCTCCTGGTTTACCTGAACTCGGTGGCTGATCTCTCACCACTACCGCGGTCGCAAAAGGTTCTCCTTTTTGCGTCAATTCCTCTGATTTCCTGAGATAATTTTCAAACATGACTCAGATATTGTTCTAGTTCTAATAAACTTTCCAAATTATGCGCCGACTTAAAGACATCTACCATCGGCATGGCGGCTGACATTCCCCTTTGTATGGGTTCATAGCCTTGCATTCCTTTTAAGGGATTCAGCCAGATCAAACGCTTAGTGCGCCTTTGAATCTTATTAAGCTCTCGACTCAATTCCTCTGGGTCTCCTGTTTCTAAACCATCACTGAGGATGATAGTAAGGGAGTTTCGGGTCAATACGCGCTTGGCATACTGTTCGTTAAACTCTCTAAAGCAGGCACCAATCCTAGTGCCGCTCGACCAATGGTCAATTTGTTCACTCAGTTCGTAAAGAGCTTCATCAATGTTTTTTGTTCGTAGCAATCCAGATACTCGACTCAGCGAGGTACTAAAGGTAAAAGCCTCGATTTGCTCAAAGTGGTTTTGCAAGACATGTACAAAGCGCAGCAAAAAGAAGCTATACTTATCCATCGATCCACTCACATCTAGCAAGACAACCAACCTCTGTTTTTGAGGCTTTTTTTGTTTGTAGGCGATGCCGAACGGTTCTCCCCCTTGACTAATGCTTTGTCTGATGGTTTTTCGAAGATCTACCCTGCCTTTGCGGCTGGCCTTTTGCTTTCGCTTAAGCCTTCGGCTCATTTGTTGCCAGAGCTTCTCAGCAATCTCTTCCAACCATTCGGTCTCCACTAGGGTAAGCTTACTAAAATCGGTTTTCTGGAGGCGTTCAGTAGCATTTGCTCCGGTAACAGGTTTGCTATCTTCCTCCTCAAGGGTTTCAGCACCATTTTGCTTACGTCCCATCAAAACCAACGAACTCGGCACTGAGCGAGTAATGCGTTCAGTATGCTTTAACTTGCGGTCCCACTCAAAAGCTCCATCCACTCGCCAAAACTCGGCAAAGAGTTGATCGAAGATCTCGGCCTCCTCTTCACGACAACAAAAGAGGCTTTTTAAGGCATATTGGAAACGTCGCTGATTGTGTAAGAGTTCATGATTGGAAGCCTCTAATGCCTCCAAACTTTCTTGTATACCGACATTCAGGCCACGAGAACGCAAAAAATGAGCAAAACCTAGGATTTGCTCACTAATTCCAGAAGATTCAGTATGGAAGGCTCTCGTCTGCATAGGCTCAAACTTCCTCAGCTACGGCCTCTCTCGTCAACCATTTTTGCCATCCTATGGATTTTACGAGTTCCACATCCTCGGCCGTTTTTAGCAGGCAGCCGATGGTTTTGTTGACGGCCTCCTCTGATAGAGAACGATAAGCCAATTCCATCAAAGCGGCTGCCCAATCTAAGGTTTCTGCGATACCCGGCACTTTGTTCAGTTTCTTTAGACGAAGCTGCTGAACAAAGGCGACCACTTGCTCCTGGAGCAAGCTTTCGATACCCGGAAGCTTCTTACGCACGATTTCGCGTTCCTTTTCGAGGCTAGGATAATGCATCCACAAATACAAACAACGACGCTTCAATGCATCACTCAAATCTCTGGTTCGATTGGAGGTTAGGATCACCAATGGTTTATGAACGGCCTTGATCGTACCCATCTCTGGGATACTGATTTGAAAAGCAGACAATAGCTCCAGCAAAAAGGCTTCAAACTCTTCATCTGCCCTATCCATCTCATCAATCAATAAGACGGGAGCTTTATCAGCAGCAGTAATTGCCTTGAGCAGAGGACGCTTCATTAAATAGCTTTCACCAAAGATTTCGTCCTCCTTGGCCTTAGCAGATTTGTCTTCGTTTTCCTGAATCTTAATCGCTAAAAGCTGCTTTTGGTAATTCCACTCATAAACGGCAGAATGAACATCAAGCCCTTCATAGCATTGCAGACGAATCAAATCGGTTTCCAACCAATCAGAAAGCATCAAAGCCAATTCAGTTTTCCCAACACCGGGATTTCCTTCAATGAGCAAAGGCTTATTGAGTCGGAGAGATAAATAAAGGGCAGTAGCGACTTCTTCGTCCGCTACATAGCCCAGTTTATCATAAGCCGCAATTAGCTCCTCCGGACCACTAAGGTTTTGTATCTGTGCGGGAACTTCTGACATAAGGATTAAGCGTTGGATTCAGACTTTTTACCGCCACCAAATAGACGAGCAAAAAAGCCTTTAATTACTGCCCACATTAGAGCAAAGGCATTTACAGAATTATCTTTGGGAGGAGATGCAGGGGCTGCGTTTGAAACCGTTGCTGCAGCTTCTTGTCCTACTTCCGCGCCACTTCCAGTATCTGCACTTTCGGCTGGTGCAGCAGCCGCGGCTTCTGCATCCAAAGCAGATTTAAAACTATCAATAAATTGATCTGCTAGCTGATCGGATACGTCCACAATTAGACGAGAACCAAACTGAGCCAACTTACCGGTAACACTGACTTCCATCTCGTATGCTACTGCTGTATTATTAGCATCTTTGGAATCCAGTTTACAATCAAGCGTCATGCCTGCACTACCTTTGCCTTTGGCATCCATGCCACTACCCGTAATAATCATATTGTGGGTAGCTTGATCCACCTTATCCATCTTGATTGCCCCATCATATTTGGCCGAGACGGGGCCAAATTTTAGCGACACCTTGCCTTTATAGTTCTCCTCATCAATCTTTTCGGTTAGGCTAGCACCTGGTACACAGGTAACGATTTTTTCAGGATTGCTGAGATAAGACCAAACGCGATCAATAGGATGACCTACTTCAAACGTTTTTTCAATATTTGCTTTCATTTTTTTAAGCTTAAGAGATTAGACCTCCCAGCAAGAAATGCTGGAAGGTCTAAAATAATTGATTTATGAGGTTACTCCAGCATCATTAAGGATTTTCCAAACCTTAGGAGGAGTAATCGGGATATTGATATTGGTAACACCGAGGTGAGAAAGCGCATCTACAATCGCATTAGCAATTGCTGGCGGAGCACCTACTGTTGGCGACTCCCCTACTCCTTTAGCACCAATTGGATGGTGAGGACTAGGAGTAATGGTATGCCCAGTTTCCCAATTCGGAGACTCAACTGCTGTTGGTACTAGATAATCCATAAAGGT
>CAZHOC010000891.1:0-3329 GCA_964534295.1 uncultured Bacteroidia bacterium
GAGTACTTTTACCGCTGGCAGCTCAGCGAAGACGAAAGCGAAGTGACCTACCTCGCCCGGAAGAACGATACCTGGCGCAGCTTCCCTGCTCAAGACCTACCGCCTGAGTTCATCGAGGCGCTCAAGTTGGGCATGACCCCGATTGCTCCGGTGAGCTACAGCACCGTTCAGCGTTTGTTTGGCTATCACCTTTACCCCTACCAGCTCATCCAGGCCAACAAGGCCCTAGAGCTTCACTCCTTCCGCCACCTCAAAGCCCGAGAGCTTTGGGCCTCTGGCCACCGCATCGAAGACATCATGGCCTACCTCGGCATCAATTCTCCTTCGGTAGCCGAAGGCTACACCTTCAAGCCCATCTACCTCAAGAACCTGCGCACCGCGGCGGCCTCCTGATTACTCCACCTCCTCTACGATTTGTCTTATCCTTGTTTATCCACCCTAGACCCCTGCTCCCATGTTGAACTTCTTCCGAACCCATCGATTCACCACCGCCTTGCTGGGCATACCCCTAGCGGAATTCATCCACCACCTGCCCAGTGCAGATTTGCTGACCACCTGGCTGAAGCTCCTGATTCAGTTTCTGCTGCTGGTCACCGCCATCTACCAGCTCCGCAATACCGTCCTGGAGTGGGGAAGGCACAGCCGCAAGCCCCCCGATCATAATGCCTAGTTCTGCCCTCCCTTGCTCATGGCCCGATCTGGTTTGGATCGGGCTTTTTCGTGGGTGATCCGGGCTTGGAAGGGGTTTGTTCGAGGCTGGGAGCGGCTTGGCTGGGACTAAGAGGGGATTGGGGTTGATTCTGGGGTGGGACCAGGGCTTGACTTGGGGGAGGATCGCCCTGGGATCTGGGTTTGGAAAAGGGTATTTTCTGGGGTGGGATTTGGGGTTGGGTTGGGGTATGTCCTGGCTTAGATGTGGCTTGAAATTTCTAGATTGCCTTGACGGGTTTGAACGTATTTATCATGAAGCAGTCTAGATAATGAATGGGACTATACTAACTCAGTAAGATATGCGAGTAGGAACATTTGACAAGGAATTGTTGTGAATATAATGTAGCTCATCTAGAATACCGATACTGAGTCGTCAAATTTTCTAGAAGAAATTGGTGTTAATAAAAAGTACCCTTGCTTGAGAGCATTTCTCAAATTATTTTGGGTATTCGTAGAGTTTAGTTGATTGAAGGGATGAATGGCTAGCATAAATTCAGGAAGACCCTAAAGGTTAAATCCTTGATTAAAGATTATTTATGTAATCTCTTCAATGGCAATGCTACCCATAAAATACCTTTTCAGGATCTTCAAGTACTACTGTTCCATGATTACATGAAGCCCTTACCCGTAATAATTTTAGCCTTTGCAAATAACGCCGATCGGCATCTCATGATGTTGAAAAGGGAGGAGAGGTCTATTGTCCGGACCTTGGAGCGTTATGCTGAAAAACAGTGCTTACAAATTGTTTTGGTTCCTGAAGCCAGTGTAGAAGACCTGACTTATTACTTCGAAAAGTATAGAGACAGGACTTGTATTTTTCATTATGCGGGTCACGCTGATGGGGGGCTACTTCAGTTGACTGATCAAGCTGGGGCAGCTTCAGGATTAGCTCAGCTAGTTTCTTGGGGACAGGAAACACCGGACCCATTGAACCTTGTATTCTTAAACGGGTGTGCAACACGTGGGCAAGTTAAAGGCTTACATCGATTAGGGGTGAAGAATGTCATCGCAACTTCCTCGCTCATTGGGGACTCACAAGCTACCGAATTCGCAGAATGGTTTTATAAGGCTCTAGCTAACAAGAGGACAATTTTAGATGCCTTCCGTTTTGCAGCTGGGGCTTTAGAGTTTAAAAAGCATCAAGTGGTTGTAACAACGGAATCCTTTCGGTCCTTGGTGTTTGATGAAGAGTTAGAAGAAACAGGTGATATCCCTTGGGCTTTATATGCTGAAAGTGAAGAAGATCCCAGCCTTTATTGGAAACTTCCAGATCTTCCTCCTATACCTCCTCCTCCTAAGGCACCTATAAATGATCCTAATTATTTCTTTGGTGTATTAGAAGAAATGGCAAAGTTTAATCCCGCTATTCGAAGGGACATGGTAGATGAGGAGGAAGAGGCCATTGATCCCCGAGAATACCCAGAGGTCATTATCAAATACTTCCCCTGGCCTATTGGAGCCCAACTAAGGATTTTAGTGGCGAAAAAAGGGGGGATGAACAAAGCCGGGATTATTCGACTAAGGCAAATAATTAATGTATTTGAGGTGGCGATGCGGTTCATGAGTTTTATCCTTCTTTCGCAAATCTGGGCTGAAAAAAGGAAGGGAAATTTGACTCACGAAAAGCCCTTACTATTTAGCCTCAGCAGCCAAAACTACCGAAGCTTTAGTTATCGGTCATTCCTGCGACAACTCTATGAAACCTTTCAGTCTAAAAAGATTCCTCTGTTTGTAGAAGAGTTTGATGAATTTTTCAATTTAGAATCTGGATCTGATGCATATGAAGCTTTACAGGTCTTAGAATCCGTCAGGGAACGATTACAAATAGAAACAATCTCTCAAGAGGAATCTATAGTCTTAGCTACCCAATGTAATTATTACCTTTCTGTCCTACTAAATAAGGCGGCTTTCCTGGCCCGCTACAAGCTATATGCGATCAAGAACATTGATGTAGTCAAGCTAAAGCATCTGGTGACTTCGTTTAAGCATAAATTAAGCAAGCTGCATGCTGGTCATGCTGAATCACTGGTCTATCGTAAGAACCTTAAAGACTTGTCATATCCTGCAGATAGCTACTCGATTTTATTCGTTAAAAGCATAAATCAGATGCAGGATCATGAGGTACTCAACCTTACTCCCTTTATAGTGGATAAGCACGCTTTTAGTCTTGATCGAGTCAATCAAAATGAAGACCCCAATATTTTTATATATGCTTTCAGTGAAGATGGGATCCCCCACTACCAAACTGTTAGATACAATCTGCTGATGGAAGAAGAAGGTAAAGGAGAATACCTATCTGGCTCCGATTGGATGAGTGCAGAAGGAGAGATTTATGATTTACTCAGGCAACATTGGGAATTATTTGAAAACGATATCAACGCTTAAATGGTAAACGACTCCCCCAAGAGCCCTTTTAAGTTCTTAGATGCCTACCAAAAAGAAGATCGAAGCATCTTTTTTGGCAGGGATGGGGAAATAGATGCTCTTTACAAGAAGGTATCCAGTAACAGCTTAACTCTCTTATACGGTGGTTCAGGGACGGGCAAGACTAGTCTAATTAATTGTGGGTTGAGTAATCGTTTTGCAGAGACCGATTGGTACGGAGTATTTATTCGAAG
>CAZHOC010000892.1:0-3325 GCA_964534295.1 uncultured Bacteroidia bacterium
CTTGGACTGTAAAAACAATGGTATTTACTAGTTCGTTCTTACGTTTATTTTATTACGAAAAATAGTAATAAATCTAACACTTTGCCTTAAACTTTAACTTTGCTAAGGCGTTGTTGGAGGACTTCTACGGCTTCCTGACCGATGTGAAAGCCCAAAGATCTGTAGGCTTCAAATTGAGCATCATCAAAATATTGATCTGCAGTGCTTTCATGCGGGAAGTCTGGATGCTGCTTACGATAGTTATAAACGTTTACCGGTAAATGCTGCTGGTTGATAGAAGACTTCATATAGACTAGATGTCCGATCTGATTGTCAGGATAGTGAATGGTTCCCAAGGCTACACTATTGGCTGATTTTGGGGATTTTTCCTTGTCATCTGACTGAGGCTCAAGACTTTGAAGGTTGATTTGGATGTCGATATTTTCTTCAATGTTCGCCATGCGAACGAGGTGATTAAAAGAGGCAAAACCAAATTTGCGGTCCTCCTCAAAATCACAGACTACGATCACCTTACACCGGCGTCTCAACAAAGGCAGCAAGCCTAAATTATCTCCCGTATGGCCTCCATCTGATACATTGACGAGGCGCTGATTGGCTGTGGTTAGGCCCAGCATTTCCTTGAGCAAATAATATGGCCAAAAGGTCAGGCGCTTTTTCGGGTTGAATTGCAGGCAATATTTGCCTTTACCCTCGGTTTCGGGCTTGCTGACGTCTTGCCAACCCTGCCATTTGAGTATAAGGCGTTGAAATTGTGAATCCACCCAATGCTCATTGCAATTTTTGCGGTAAAACCATGGATTCTCTACCCAATAGCCAAGCCGTAAGTTGAGCAGAGTCGTGATAAAGGACTGAGCGAAGAAGCTACTAAAACCCATGCCCGAACTAACGGCAGCAGCAGAAATGGTCATGGCTCTGGCCAGTTTGGTACGGCCCTGACGGTATCGATCCGTACGCACATAACCGGTACTATGAGAACCAATATAATTGCGCGAAAAGATGAAATGATCAGACTTTAGATCCTTGCGGACTAGCTCATCTGTGCCCTGAAGGTTCAGTGCAGTAACAATCAAATGATAAGGTACTCGAGGGTTGGGAGCCCAAATGCTACCATCTTCATCATATCTAAGTGTAGGGTTGAGGATGCCTTTAGTAGCTTTTTCATTCGCTTCGCTGAACGCTTTTCCCTTTAGCTTTTGCCAACCGATATCTTCTAATGTCAAATCTTCGTCATTGCGGAGATTGATCAGGGGCATGCCTTGACGACCTTGCCCTTTGCGACTGACCCGCGCATCAGTGCGGAGATAAGCCTCCGATAAGCGATCGCGATAAAAATAGTGCAGAGAAAGCTTATTAGAATTGACATACAATCCTGTCAGGATGAACAGCACCAAAGAAACCCCTAATCCCCAAACTGGGAAATGATCGATGGATTGATTGCTCAAGATGCGGATGATGGAATAGGTTGATAGACCCACAAAAAGGATCACCAATATGCTCAAGAGAGGACCCTTGATTTTGTTGAGGATGCGCGTGATCATACTGCTGCTATCCCCTCCTTCTTGGTTCAAAGTGAAATAGCCGGCTACCACAGAGGCAATAGAAGAAATCGTCGATATTAAGGTGCTGGAATTGCTTTCCGCCATGCTGACCGTACCCTTCCAAAACAAACTGATCGAAAACAAAAACAACAATACCAAGGGCGTTGCTACGCTCACCACCAATCCATAAAAGGCACTACCTCTTAAGGCACCATGCAACGAACGAGAATACCGAATTTGCTTGGGTTGTTGGCTGACAAAGGCAAGGATGAAGTAGATTCCCACGAATACACCCATAGAGTATAAAGCAGGCAACCCAAAAAACATCCAGTATTCTTCAGCACCAAAATAGCCCTGCCAACGGCCTATAGCCCAGGCAACAACCGCCACCACGAGACCACCCAAAATATTCCAGACCCCAAAGCGAGCCACAAACTGCCTCTCATAATAATCCTCATGATCATGGCCAGCAGGGATTTTACCAATGATGCTGAGCACATTGGCGAGCTTATCTGATTCGAGAAATTTTCGTGCTGAGCTCCGCGAAAGTCCCACAAATATCACGCTCAGTAATAAGCCCAAAGCACTAATCCCTCCTACGAAATAGGGATGCTTGGCCAGGCTTTCCATCACCGTTTCTAGATAGACCGTAAAACCATCGGTCATGAAAGTAGTGTCATCGGCTGCTTTCCCAATTATGGCTTTTAAAAACTCTCCCTCTGATAGCCAAGCAAAAAACAAAAAATGCAAAGCCACGACGGCCGTCAAAAAGAGGAAGAACAAAAAGAAATTATGGACGATGCCGGCTAAGACGGTCCCGACTACTTTTTGGATGTCCACACTCAAAAGCCCACGATCTGGCGTCAAATATTCCCCGTGGGTTCGCAGATGATGTATCTGATGCCGCACGTCCAGTTTCGTCTCTTCTGGTGGTTTATAGTCTAGGACGATTGATTCCTGCTTGGCCCTTCTCTCCTCTTTTTGCTGCTCTGTTTGCATCTGAGAGGGGATATAGCGGGCTCTTTGGGTCTCTTGTGGTTTTACTCCTTCGGAGAACGCTTCCCCTGCTGACTCTGTTTCGATGAGTCGGACCAGGGGAGAAGTATCTGCGGTCAGGCCGGGAATTTTCTCTCGTTCGGCGGAGCCGTGATAGCGCTTAGGCACAAAGAAGACATCCGTCTCATTATTCATCAAAGAATTGAAACAGGCTGCCATATAGCCTCCGCCGGAGACGGAGCTCATATAATCAAATTTCTTAAAGCTATCTGCTACGATCAGTTTTTGGATAACGCCCAAGCAAAGCGTCGCAGAGCGTATCCCTCCTCCCGAAAAAGCAATGCCCCAAAGCTCCTGTAATTTACCCGGCGTATCATCCGGATGCTGCTGATCATAAAGCGCCCGCCGCTGGGCGAGGTAGATGTTTTCAGATTGGATGACCTCATCATGGTCAAGGGTAAAGGGCGGATGCAGAGAAGAAGGTCGCGATGAAATCGCCATAATTAGGTTCGTTTGGCAGAAATTAAGGATTTTTTTGATTCTTCAAACGAAAGTCGAAAACATCCGGTCTTTGGTAATGTCCACTGACATCTAGATACATGCGTTCTCCTGGGAGAATGCTCAAATCAATCTCTGCACTGATGATCTCTTCCTTTTCAAAGATTGGCTCCACGATCCAATTGCTGTCCGGACCGATAATGCCGCTCCCGCCGCGCAAAAGATAATGTTCTGGTTTATCGGCTAGCTCGTCTGGTAGCTGCAAAGCAGCCGGAAGATCCTTGATCTGCAAG
>CAZHOC010000893.1:0-3325 GCA_964534295.1 uncultured Bacteroidia bacterium
TGGACCTCGCATGCGCCTGGATGATGGCCGTGCCTTGCCTGCCTTTGCTTCGCAAGCCATCAGAGGAGAAGACATTACTGTGTTTGGGGATGGTAGTCAAACCCGCAGTTTTTGTTATGTTGATGATTTAATTGAAGGAATTTATCGCCTTCTATTGAGCGATGAGTCCGATCCTATCAATATTGGTAACCCTTCTGAAATCAGTATCCTTGATTTTGCCAAAGAAGTGATCGAACTTACCGGCTCAAATAGTAAAATCATCCATAAGGACTTACCACAAGATGATCCTAAAGTGAGACAGCCTAATATTACTAAGGCTAAGGAAATCTTGGGGTGGGAACCGAAGGTAAGCCGTCGTGAAGGCCTACTGAAGACCTTAGCATACTTTAAAGAGCAACTGAATGGGGTTCCGCAAACTTGAGACCTCTCTACCGGGAATCATAATTATTCAACCTGACGTATTCGGCGATGACCGAGGTTTTTTTCTCGAGCTACATAACCAACGTAGCTTTGCAGAAATTGGCCTCGGTCATTTGCAATTTGTTCAGGACAATCTGTCTTCCTCCTCCCGAGGGACCATCCGTGGCTTGCATTTTCAAGCGCCGCCACATGCCCAAGGCAAATTGATCACCGTACTGCAAGGCCATGTTTTGGACGTCGCCGTCGATATTCGCAAGGATTCTCCGACCTATGGCAAGTGCATTACCGCCGAAATGAAGGCCGAGGACCATACGATGCTGTATATCCCAGAGGGCTTTGCCCACGGTTTTCAAGTATTGTCTGAGACTTGTTTGTTTCATTACAAATGCACCAACTACTACCATCATGGCTCCGAAGGCGGAGTTAAATGGGACGATCCTCAACTCGCAATTCCTTGGCGGAATACAGGAACTGAGCCGACCATATCCGGCAAAGACCAAAAGCATCCTGCCTTTGAAGACTTTGTGTCTCCTTTTTGATGATATTTGTATGTAAGATTTAGTCTCTCCTTCGATTCTCATCAAGGAAAGAATAAAGCAGCCCCCATTATGAAAGGCATCATCCTCGCCGGAGGCTCCGGTACCAGATTATACCCGCTCACTATTTCTGTCAGTAAGCAGCTCATGCCTGTTTACGACAAACCGATGATCTATTATCCGCTTTCGTCCTTGCTTTCAGCTGGCATTCGCGAGATCCTGATCATTTCGACGCCTAAGGATGTACCGCTATTCAAACAACTTCTAGGCGATGGCTCACGATTAGGCGTACGCTTTGAATATGCTGCGCAACCTAGGCCAGAGGGCTTGGCCCAAGCTTTTATCATTGGGGCAGACTTTATTGGCGACGATGATGTCGCCTTGATCTTGGGAGATAATATCTTTTATGGTGATAAGTTAGGTCTGACCTTGTCGAACGCTCGTGCCCGCGTCTCCGACGAGCGGGGTGGGATGGTATTTGCCTATCACGTTTCCAATCCCAAAGCTTATGGGGTAGTAGCGTTCGACGAAGGCGGAAAAGCCATCAGCATCGAGGAGAAGCCAGAAAAGCCCAAATCATCTTATGCAGTACCGGGCGTATATTTTTATGACCAAACAGTGGTTGAGATCGCCCGTAATCTAAAACCCTCTCCTCGCGGTGAACTCGAGATTACCGATGTCAATCGTACTTACTTAGAACAAGGCAAACTACATGTCTCTATCCTAGGCCGAGGCACCGCTTGGCTTGACACTGGAACCCATGATTCGCTGGTGAACGCAGGGCAGTTTGTCCAGATCATCGAAAAGCGTCAAGGGCTTAAAGTCGGTTGTATTGAAGAGACTGCTTACCGTATGGGCTACATCAATGCGGAGCAATTGCGGGAAATCGCTCAGCCACTGATTAAGAGTGGATATGGTGAGTACCTTGTCAGCTTGTTGGAGGATCGTTAGGGGTTTATTAGTTTAGGGCTTTCAAATACCCAAGACTCTCTCTCATGGCAAAGAAACCCGCCGCTAAAGCTAAATCTTCTAATCAACCCGCTTGGCTAAAACCCGTTTTGACCCACCTCGGGATCATCTTGGCCTTTTTTGCCGTCGTGGCGATTTATTTCAAGCCAATCGTGTTGGATGGGAAGATCCTTTATCAACATGATATCGCTCAATTTGCCGGTATGGCCAAGGAAACCAAAGATTTCCGCGCCGAAACCGGAGAAGAAGCCCTTTGGGTAAGTACCCTCTTTGGTGGCATGCCTGCCTATCAGACCTCCATTCAGTTTTCTGGCGACCTGATTACCAAGATCAACAAGCTGCTTTGGTTTGGTATTCCTCGGCCGGCCAACTACATCTTCCTTATGTTTTTGGGCTTTTTCTTTTTGCTGAGGGTCTTGAAAGTCAATCCGTGGATCAGCGGGATAGGAGCCGCAGCTTTTGCGCTTTCCTCCTATTTCTTCATCATATTTGGGCCCGGACACACCTCCAAAGCCAATGCAATCGCCTATATGGCACCGGTGCTGGCGAGTGTGATCTATACCTTTAGGGGCAATTGGTTGCTGGGAGGCGCTATGACAGCCTTCTTTACTGCCTTAGAAGTCTCGACCAACCACTATCAGATTACCTATTATTTGGTCCTCATGCTCGGGCTATTAGGGATCTTTTATTTTGCCGATGCTGTGCGTAATAAGACGCTGCCAGACTTCGCAAAAGCTGCCGGAATACTTGTATTGGCGGGGCTTTTGGGCGTTGGACCTAATCTGGGTCGATTGCTAACAACTATAGAATATGCCGATGCTTCTACTAGGGGGCAGTCAGAACTTACGCCTTTGGCGAACGCTCAAGAGGGGCAGAAAGAAAAGAAATCGGGTCTCGATTACGAATACGCGATGCGTTGGAGCTACGATATGGGAGAGACTTTTACCCTCCTTATTCCCAACTTTTACGGAGGTTCTTCAGGTGCTAATATGGGTGAAAATGAAGTTTATGAACTTCTCAAAAGAACAGCTGGGAATTCACAAGCCAAACGTCTTTCGGAAAGATGGCCTGGCTACTGGGGCGACCAACCTGGTACTTCCGGTCCTGTTTATGTGGGCGCTATCGTCTTTTTCCTATTCGTATTAGGGCTGATCATCGTACCAGGACGGATCAAATGGTGGCTATTGGCCGCGACTTTATTGGGCATCATTCTCTCATGGGGAAGACATTTCTTCCTTACAGATATATTCTGGGACTTCTTCCCAGGCTACCGCAAGTTTAGAGCCCCTTCGATGTTCTTGGTGATAGCGGAAGTAGCCATGCCTTTCTTGGGTGCCTTGGCACTGAAGGAGCTTTTCTCGCCTCGTGAGGGAGCCGAAAGGACCTGGTTACAAAAACAG
>CAZHOC010000894.1:0-3320 GCA_964534295.1 uncultured Bacteroidia bacterium
GCTATTGTATTGGTAAAAAACCGAAAGCTGTAGGCGAGGATTTAACGCAAACCTAGAGCCCAAAGTTATTAAATGCGTCTGTAGATCGGTTGATTCTATGCCTAGGCCTTTGATGTCGTTGTACTCATAATCTACGGTAACAGCAGCATGAGGAATAGGTGCTAACCTTCCTGAAAGATTTAGAGTATTCCTTTGCCCATTATAAAATCGTCCCCAATCATAGGAAAGGCTGGTCGACCATTTCTTGGACTGATCTGTATTATACTTTGCCAAAAAGCGAGTATAGAAATAATTATCATTTTCGATGGGAATCCCGAGCGGAGCAAAATTGAAATTGATATTTTGCCAGGTAGGGGTTAACGAGAACTCAAAAAAGCTGTTGTCCTTAAACCAGAGAAAAACAGGGAAAATATACAGACGAGCTTGTTGGAAACTGGTGGGGTCAGTAGCATCGTGATTATAGTTGGCAAAGACGCCAGGATCCCAACGTCTGATCCAACTTAATTTCTTTGGTCGCCAAATGTAGTAACCACCTGGGTTGTGCCTGATGACATTTCGCTGACGTACGAACCCCATTCCAGGATTGTACTTTTCATCTGTATATTCGGTTACCCAGCCATAATAAAACTTATTAGTTGATTGCCCTGCGAAAATCCTTCCGGCAAATCCTGTCTCACCAGTAGCTTGATCAATGGAGGCTGTGGCTAAGTACTGTATATCCCATTGGCTAGTGGGCCTAATCTGGCCATCTATGCTGATGGTGGTATTATTATTCTCTTCTAAGCCCAAAGCAGCAGAAGCCTGGTCAAGGCGATGGGTAAGCATGATCCCTATATTGTTTTCTCGGCCGTAATTGCGCAGATATCTAGCCACCCCAAAGTTGGAGATCTGGGAGTTGTCAGTTGCGCCTTGGCGAACGAATAGTCCTGCCACGGCTTGTTTGTCGGTACGTTGCGTAAAGCGTGCACCGGCTTGAATGGGAGCAGGCTCAGCATTAAAATTTCCTTGTAGACCAATCCTCCGACTAAAAAAAGGACGAATAGATTGTTGTGATCCTCCTGACCAGATACCTGAGTTTTCTAGGAAGAATTGCCTGCGTTCTGGAAAGAAAATATTAAATCTCTCCAGGTTATTTACGGCTCTATCTACCTCGGCTTGCGCAAAGTCTGTATTATAAGTAAGGTCTAAAACGGTGTTAGGATTAACAGCCCACTTTATGTCTCCCCCCACTTTGAAGTTACCTTCTGTGGTCGGGATATCCCCCGCAATTCTATCAAGTTGGTAGAGTGCATAAGGCTCTACTCGCAAATTCGTAGAAGGTGGAGGAACGTCTATGCCTGTCAGTTTGGCCGCGTAAGTCATCCGGTAGGGCGTAAATGATTGGGGGATAGCAGGAAAGGTCGAAACCTCTATATCACGTCGAGCATACCTTACGATGGTTATGCCCCATTCAACCGTTTCGCCCTCCTTGGGGGCATCATATCGTAAAGTCTTGAAGGGGATGGCAAACTCTGCAGTATAGCCCTCCTCAGTACGCTGGGTCCTAACTGTCCATAAGGTGTTCCAACCAAAATCAAAGTTATTGCCATTGAAGTTTTGGAAATCACGTTGGTTGCCATAGGGAGTGGTTTGAAAAGCCTGGGCATACTGCTTGAGATTTTGTGGGTCTAGGGCAATGCCAAACAAATCATTCTCTCCCCATGAAAAATCTCTACGCAAGTCTTGTACTCTAATCCCGCTAATCCCTACAGAGTCTTTGCAAAAGGCACCAACGTAGAGATACTTTTCATCATAGAGAAATTTTACTTCCGTTTGATATCGAATAGGACCTCCTTGTCGAGGTTCAGTTCTGAAAAAGTCAGTGATAGGAGCCGCTTTTTGCCAATCACCTTCGGTCAACGCTCCGTCGATATCAATCGGATTTTGAGCACGACTCACCTGGATCACCGCTGCCTTTTCTGGCGGTGGAAAGTTGGCATCTTCTTTATCCTGAGCAATTATAAAACTAGGAGAAAGCAAGCATCCCAAAAAGATATAAACTAGCCTTTTCATTGGCTTCGAGCTTGGTTGTACTCCATATACTTCCCTTTGTCTACCACGACCCCATTCCACATATCCATGACCATCTGCACAATTTGGGCGTCAATCATCGATTGGATCTCAGAGCGGTAGTTTTGGTAGTCATGGTAATCAGTTTGGGTAAACTGATTGAGCTTGTTTTGGACAAGAGTAAGAGGATTGAACCAATAGCTAGTCTGGATCAGCTTATTTTTAGCTGCGTTGCTTTGCTCGATTTGAGCTACGCTAGCTTTCATGAGCTCATTGACTAGTGCAGAGCTGGAGCGATTCATAGCTAGCAAACGACGAGAACTATCCTGATATACGGGACTTTTTTCGATTTCGGGCAAAAGTTCATTTAGACGAGCTTGAAAAACACTATCAGCTAAGTTGTAGAGCTTATCTGTTTCGTCTCTTTGGGCATCGATGAGATCCGTCATCAAATTGGCTGGATGCTTAATACTTACCCATTGTTGTGTAGCTGCAGGGATAAAAAAGTTAATCAGTATCCAAATGCCTACCATGGCAAAGGTATTGCCGATACTTGTATTGCCATAATGGAGGACAAAGCCATAAGCGATTGCCCAAAACAAGAGATAGAAAAACAGTAAGAAATAGATATTCACAAAGGCAGAACTGGTCTCAGTAAAGACATTTGTGAGCATTCCACCGAATAGCATCAGGCCGAGCGTGAGAACAGCGAGAAGAGAAAAATAGAAAGCGACTCTCGCAATAAGCCATGCGGTTTTAGACCCGGCCTGAGCATAAATCAACGGAAGAATTCCGTTGTCGGCTTCTGAACCTTTTATATTATATAAGCATACCAATAGGAGCAAAGGAAGTAGGAAAAGAGCAACGAAAGAGAAGTCAAGGGTGCCTGCTTGTAGACGCTCTGGATTGGCAATTTCCTCAGCCATATCCGCATCATAGGGGCTGCTCATGAAGTTTACCCTTTTATAAAATCCATATTGCTCTGCCTGACCAATGTTGTAAACAATCGAAGGAGAAGGCGATTTGAAATGATAGCTTGGGCTATACCACATAGCCCAAAATGGATCGGAGATATCTACCCAAGGACGCCCTTCTGGGCCTGATTGCCCTGCGTCATACATATCTATACTCTCCTGTATTTCCTCTTCAACCTTTTGATTGATTTTACTAATCTCTTTTGTCTGGCGATCATAAAGGGACGCACCGTTCTGCAAAGCATAAACCCCCGCAAAAATAAATAGTAGCACCGCTATCAGCTTGAAAGGCGTCCG
>CAZHOC010000895.1:0-3317 GCA_964534295.1 uncultured Bacteroidia bacterium
CAATGACTTTTCTCGAGCCGTCGAGTACTGGGGATACGTAGGCTCTGGCAACATCCATAGTACTACTGCTGACCTTCTTAATTGGCAGCAAAACTATTATCAGCCCGCTGATGGCTGGGAAGATTTGTTCGCCAAGATGGAAACCGAAGGTATTCTCAACAATGGAGATAGCACTCACTATGGATATGGGATTGGAATCAATGAATTTAATGGGAGGAAACTCGTTTCTCATAGCGGTGCAATAGGTGGTTTTCGTTCTGTGGCGACTACCTTTCTCGAGGCACAGACCAATATTGTTATCCTAAGCAATTTCTCAGCCTCTAATGTTGGCCGCAAGGCGCGTGAGATCGCCGCAATCCTTTTTCCAGAAGAGCCCGTTGTGGAAGTGGAAACAGGCACTCCTGCACCGGAGCCTATAGAGCTAAGTACCAAACAAATGTCCCGCTTTGAAGGCTGGTATTGGACGGAAGAGTTCATGTTAGCCCGACATGTTTACTTGCAAAATGATACCCTGTTTTTCGGTCGTCCTTCAGGACAAAGGACCTCAATGATGATACCGATTGCAGAGAATTCTTTTTATTTGGCTGGGCGTGAGGACATTGTGCTGACCTTTGAGGGTAAAGGCAAAAATAGGGTGATGCAAATCCAAGAAGGGCAATTTCATGCGAGCTATGAAATCTTTGAAGTGCCCGAAATTGATGCTGCTTATCTGAATCAATACGCCG
The DNA here is from genome assembly GCA_964534295.1 of uncultured Bacteroidia bacterium. Classification (GTDB taxonomy): domain Bacteria; phylum Bacteroidota; class Bacteroidia; order J057; family J057; genus JBCAWW01. The sequence goes on from CAZHOC010000895.1 coordinate 726, forward strand.
GTAATTATTACAGCGAAGAATTAGATACTTACTATCAACTGTATGAGCGTGGAGGAGAGCTTTTTGTGTATCACGCCCGTCATGGAGAGGCTCTAGTTTCAGTAGTTAAAGACAATGCCCTCAGGTCTGAAAACTGGGCGGTTCAATTTATGCTTGTGCAAAGAGACGAGAAAGACAAAGTTGTAGGTTTACTGATCACTAACGGCCGCGTTCGCAATGCTCGTTTTAAGCGGGTTGAGTAAATTCTAGGATTTCCGGTCTAGCCATTTTGAGATATGAATTCACCGGCATAATCACTGAATCGGTGAGAGAACCTGCATTGAACGCGATCTTATCATTGGCCAGTATGGATTGATCCACATATAGATCTAGATCAAAGATGGGTCTGCCAAAAGGGGGGACAGAACCCGGTACGAGTCCGGTCCTTGCTTTTAATTCAGAGGCATTGGCAAAGCGTAGCTTTTTAGCTCCAAAATGCTTTTTGATGGCTTTTGAATTCAGCTTACGAGCCGCACTCATAACAAAAAGCGCAAATTTGTCATCAATCTTGAGCAAAAGCGCCTTGCCACCCGTTTCGAGGGCTTCTCCTCTAACTCTCGCAGAATCTTCTGAGGTTGGAGTCGGTTCGTGATGGAGACTTCGATAGCTCACCTTTTCACGGTCGAGCCATGCGTGGATTTCTTGCAGGACTTTTTGCATACCTAAGTATCGGAAGAATTTCTCAAAAGCGAAATCTTCTTACAACTTTGGCTGCAAATAAACTTCAATTTTGTTGATCACTCCACTGCGAGCAAAGAGCAATTGACTATACTCTTGCCCTAACTGTAAGCCTGAGATAGACTCCGTCGTTCCCTCGGAGAGGTGAATTATAATTTCAGCCTCTTCTGAACTTTGGTACACTACGGGCACTTGGCAATAGGTGTAGGCCAAAGATCCGGCTTCTAGATCAATATAATGCTCTGTCCCTGCAAGGTCATAATAACGATAGCTCAAATCCTCCGTCAAAAATTCAGCTGCTCTTAAGAGAGAGGGATCAAACTTCAATGAGCCATTTTCAAGCACTGCTCCGAGTTCTTTGTAGCGAGACAAAATATCCTCTTTTACCTGGCCTGTCATTCCCGGTTGTTGAGCGCCAGTATGGCCAGGAGTATGTGAATAGGGATCTATTGGGAAGGCCCCGTAGAGTTTTGGATTTTTGCTCATGCCGATACCCGCACGTACCTCAAAGTAATGCTCGATCAATCGTCCCAATACTGCAGAATCCGCTCCTTCGGCTATGCCTCTGTAATAGGTTTCACCTATCGCTAGCAAAAGTTTGGAAACCATATGCCAGTAGATACTACCCAGTCCTTCATAAGCGAAGAAGGTGCCTGACCGACCTGTAAATGATTGATGATCAAATACTTTTTCAAAGATATCAAGAACTACTTGTTGAGCGGAGGGGGTAATCTCATAACCTTCTGCAGCCATTGTTTGCAGTTTTTCCTCTAGGTCTGCCGCGTTGCGGAACGCTCCGCTAAAGTGGTAACCACCGTCCTCGTTTTGCTCAATGACTTGAGTGTTGCCTTCCTGCAGTAATTGTTGGAGTAGGGGAGAAGCCGCTACTAGATCTGCTGGAATCGTATTCTTATCCATGAAGCGCGGCAATTGGCGATCTGGATAAAGCATATAGCTATATTGATTCTCTCGGTACAATCCACTTGCCTTCATTGCATCCAATAGCGCTACCGAATCAGCAGCAGATAAGTAATTGGCGCTCAGTACCGCTACCTGACCTTCCAACATTTCGTATAGGTAGCGAATGCCTAGGCTATCAGGATTACGCTGAATTAAGTTATAGGCATGGAATAAGCCATCGTCTCGTTTATTGGCCGCAATGCTATGATCGATATAAGCTAGGCTTAGATCAATCCATGACAGCAAGTCTGTTGGAGATAAGCTCTCTTTATTACCAGAGAAGCCTAATTGATAAATTTTATCTCTATAAACTTCGCCTGCCTGACCCAATTGATCGACGATCTGCTTCCGGCGTTCATCGGAGATGCTGCCTACTAATACTCCTTGATGCTCCGCAAAGCACTGGCTTATTGCTTGGAATAAGCCTGCAACTTCTTCTGAAACGCGATAGTCTTGCTGGCCCCAATCATCGATAAGGCTTCGCAAAAACATTTGGTAACGGCGGATATAGTACAAGGTGACCATGGAAACCCCATTACCAACCAGGGCATTATTGGCGTCGTTCCATTCTGGACGCTGAGTATTGAGCCAGATGCCCGCTTCTGGAATGAAATTGCTCAATTTGGCCAAGACCGGAACGAGTAGTTTTTCAATGAGATTGACCCGATAAATTTGGTCCTGTCCGTCCCAAAGCAATTTTCCATCTGCACCGACCTTTTCGACGCGCTCGTCTATGATGCTCTCAAGTTCTTCGTCAAATACAATGGTATCGTGTGGATTTTCATAGATGTCTGAGTAGCCTTTGAGGCGATAAGGCACATTGGCATAAACAAACAGCTCCTGCTGCACCATACGACGCAGTTTGTTTGGATGACTTTCTTTAGAGAGTTCTAAGAGCTTGAGGAGATATATGAT
>CAZHOC010000896.1:0-3315 GCA_964534295.1 uncultured Bacteroidia bacterium
ACAAGGACCGGGCATCAGCAGCCCCTACACTGTCAAGGGTCCAAGTATAGTTGCGAGTTACGGCCAACAAGTTTTTGACTTTACCATCAGCAATTACAAAATCACCAGCATTGGCAAAAACGAGTGAGTCAGCGCCAAAGGCAAAAGTATAATCTTGCCCAAAGGCGAAAAATGGTAGCGCACAAAGTAGGAGTGCAAAGCTTTTTTTCAAGGACTTCATCATCTTAATTACTACTGTAAAGGATGACAGCGGCAGAAATAAATCTGCCGCTGGACATCACTTAAGGTTTCATCTATAAATTAATACTTAGTAATCTTCTGAGTAAGCACACCTTCAGCAGTACGTACTTTCACCAGGTACAGACCTGCAGGCTGCTCGCTAAGGTCAAACTGATGCTCCTGAGCTGAAGAAGAAGCGGTAGAAAGGAGCTGACCGTTTAGTTGATATACTGAATACTGTACAGCTTCAGTTGGGCGTTCCGTAAGACGGACTGAGAAAAGACCCGTGTTTGGATTAGGGAATACTTGCATGGCGTCTTCAGCCAATTGAGGCTCAAGTGCAGTAGTCCAGCTAGCTTCGAAGTTTACGTTCGCACCAGCACCAAAGTCTCCATCAAGAGATTCGATCAATACATCACCAGAAGGATCATATACGTGGAAGTATCCTAGGTTTTGCCATTGTAGACCGTCGCCCCAGCTATCGTTGATTTCAAAACGGTAGCAATCACCAACGTTGGTAACGTCAAATGACTCTTGGATCAAGGCAGTAGAACCGTCGGCATAAGGACCACCAGAAGCGATCACAGTACCAGAACCATCAATTGCAGCCCAAGTAATTTCAGAACCGTAGTTGTCAAGCTTGATCTCAACATTATAAGTGCCAGATGGAGAAGAAGGACGACTCCAAGCAGCAGTAAGCTCGTTGTTAGTCAAATCAGGATCGTTCAAACCGTTAGGATCGATCAATTTGATATCAAGGCTATTGCCAACAGATACTGGGTTGAAAGCAATATTTGGAAGGGCAATGTTTACAGAATCACCCGTTTCAACATAACCAGTCCAGTTGTACATCATTGGAGTACCACCGTTTACAGAGTACTCGATGTCAAGCGCTGTCATCGCAGGACCGGCATTGTTAGCTACTTGAATCTCTGGAGCGATTTATCATCACAGTAAGTTTCTTGGATAGGTGTCAATAGCGTAACCAAACCAGCTTCAACTGGAATAGAAGCCAAGTCAACCACTGCAACTTCACCTTGGTGAATCACCTGAGAACTAACGTCCTGTACAAAACATACCAATTCACAGTTACCTAAATCATAGTTAGTTGGGATCTGGAAAGTATGTCTGATTGTATCAGTAGTACCAACGCTAAGGTTCAATGGGAAACCAAACTGATCAGGAAGCATCATACGGCTTACGAAGTTACATTCGTTTAGGCCAAACCAGTTAGCGGCTAAGTGAGACTCAGTAAGTACTGCATGTAGTACAAGGTTAGAAGCCGCAGGTACGCTAGCTACCTGACTTACGCGAACTTCCAATTCGTAATCATTAGCAGTAGGATTTACCAAATCAATCTCCATAGAAATAGGAGTATTGACGGCAAAAGCACTGTTAAATTTGTTGAGATACCCAGGATATAGGGTATTCGTAGCATCACCACCTACAGATGGGTTTTGGCCATCAAAGTGGGCAGTCGGGAAAGAAGTTACAGAGTAGTAATCATTGACACGATAAGCAGAAGCAGTATTTTCAAATGCATCGCCATCATGGTTTTCAATGATACCAACCTCATGGTTATTTGCGTGTAGATCATCCGCGCCTAAAGCAGAGCCAGGACAAAAAACACACCAAGTACCAGTAGTAATCTCTACGATTACTTTCTGACGTGGCACGTTACTCTGGGCAAAGGCCAGAGAAGTGGTAAGACATAATACCAAAGCGAGAGTAAAATTTCGCATAGTGCCAGTGTTAGATTATCTAAGGTTAGGACAGAAAAATGAGTGCAATTTATCTATATGCGCTCAGATTGCGATCTGTATCAATCAACAATTTAAGCATAAAAAAAACAATATGTCATCATTCAGACATACAAATTTGCAAGCTCCCTGCTAATTTCATACTCTCCTAAATCCCTCTCTATCACTGCCTCCGTTAATTCTTGCTAAAATGCGCCTGTAATCTCTATACAACTATCCCCCCATTTTCCCTTCGATCTTTAGGAATAATTTCCAAATCATTTCGTTTTTTGGGGTCAAAACCCCTCCATGGAGTCTCTAGCAAGGCAAATTGCCCAGCAATATTTTTCTATCGAAGCTACGGCTCAGCAAATGGCTGGCTATGGTAGTCTTAATTTTAAGCTCAAAGTAGACGGCAAAGCCCAATACGTCCTCAAATTAGATGCTAGCGAAGAGGCTGCCGACTTTCTACATGCCGAAAATGCCGTCCTCCAATACCTCAGTACGCAAACCAATCAACCCGGCCTGCTGCCAGTCCCCCAAAGCAATAGCCAGGGAAGTCAGCTATTTACTTATCAAGAGGATCAGCAATCCTATATGACACGTATGCTGAGCTTCATTCCGGGGACTTTTTCCGCAGAAGTAGCTCACGACGAAAAAATGTTAAAGAGCCTTGGTCAATTTCTCGCCAAGCTAGACTCATTGCTCCTTCCGCTTCGACCTGCGGCGGTAGAACGCCGAAGGTTTGAGTGGGACTTACGATACTGTCTGGATACTGAGATTCATTTACCTCATATAAAAGACGTCAAAAGAGCCAGAATAGCTGCCTACTTTTTTGATCAATATCGCCAAAACGTCCTCCCACAAATGCCTCATTTGAGAAGGAGCCTCATCCATAATGATGCAAATGACTGGAATGTGCTCACCCAAGAGGGCAAAGTGAGTGGTTTGATTGATTTTGGCGACATGGCCTATACCGCTACCATCCACGAGTTAGCGGTGGCACTAGCCTATGCCTGTATGCATACCGACGACCCTTTGCAGACTGTCATTTGGGTATGTGAGGCCTATCATGAGGTTTTTCCTCTCGAGGAACGCGAAATCGAAGTACTTTACTATCTCATCGCGGCCCGACTTTGTACCAGTGTATGTATGTCGGCCTACTCTCGCCACCTTTATCCTGAAAACGATTATATCGCCATCAGTGAAGCACCTGCTTGGGATTTATTAAAGAGATGGATTCAACTCAATCCCTATCAATTGATTCGCCAGCTCAAGTTGAGTTGTGGGTTTAGCATTCCGGCTCCGCCGAACGCTCATCTCATGCAAGAGGAACGTCGTGTAGGGAAAGAGTGTA
>CAZHOC010000897.1:0-3305 GCA_964534295.1 uncultured Bacteroidia bacterium
AAATTGGCGGGAGTAATCAGGATATTGCTGATATCTGCATCTCCAAATGATTCACTTGCATCATCCCAGGCCGGCTCGACAAAATCAAAGCCCCATTGCGAAGCGGCAGGCAGATTGACATGAGTCGTCAAAAAGCCATATTGCCCGGCTACTTCATATTGATAGCCAGCTTCCTGAGCCAAGAAATGAAACCAATGTGGGACCGAGGTTTCTTGACTAGGCGTAACATTGACTTGAAATTCGTGATGGATCAGACTATGCCCAAAAATGTAGGTTCTAAGGGTGTCTTGGGCGTAGCCCCAAGTAGTCATTAAACACAATAGGCTTAAAGCAAAAGTACGAGTGTGCATATACGTAAGGGAAAAGTAATAGAGTGTAAGCTATTAACGCTTGAATTGATGGATCAGTATCAGGGAAAAAGGATTGATTTCCAATAAAGCCTAAGAGCTTTCTCATGCTAAGTACGAATTACTTCCTTAAGATGAGGATAAGCGTTCCGCGAAGCGGTCCACAAAAAACAAAAGGGAGCCATCATCTGATAGCTCCCTGCTTATTTTTTGAATCAAATTGCTTTAGGCATAACGAGCCACAGAAGCATCATAGACACGCTTCATCCCTTCTCTTAGAGAAATCTTTGGCTTCCAGCCAAGGGTATTGAAAACGTAGTCCATATTGGCATGACGTGCATGCACGCCCACTGGCTTGTCAAGCAACTGTTTGATTGGAGGATTATAGCCGGCAAACTCAGTAAAGAGCTCGATGATCTCAAGGAAACTGGTGATTTTCCCGGAACCTATATTCATTGCAGAGCCGTCTTTGATATTGTCCAGAGCAAACATCATCGCATCTACACAATCGTCGATATGGACGAAATCACGCCCTTGCTTACCAGTACCCCAAACTTCAAAAGGAGTCTCTTTGCGAGCTGCTCTAGCCGCGATGGCAGGAATGGGGTAAGTCAAGTCTTGATCCTCTCCAAAACCAGAGAACGGACGTACACAAGCGACGTGTAGGTCATAATGAGAAGCGGCAATACGAGCGAGGTATTCACCCGTTAGTTTGGACCAACCATAAGTCATGTCTGGCTGACCAATTTTACCATTTTCAAAATCAATATCGCTCTCAGCTAGGGCGACATAACCTCCTTCTGCCTGAAGATCAACCGGATAGGCGGCACTTGAAGAAGGGAATAATACTCTATTTGGCTTATGCCGAACCGCCCAATAGAAGAATTCTGCATCAATCGAAAGATCGAGCGCGACCATCATTGGGTCCCCATCAATCTTTGCCCGTCCACCTACAATAGCAGCGTAGTGGAAGACATCCGCAAATTTGGTGAAATCAATGAGTCCAAACTCATCTTGCAACCAAGTCTCGGATCCTTGCAGACCACGCAAAAACTCTCTAAAATCTCCACGATAAAAGAGTAGACGTTCTCCGTCTCCCCAAAACTCCATCTTACCCAGCATACGAACAGGGCTACCTCCCATAAAAGGTCCATCAGCTACCGGCCATTCTCCTGGTGCTAATCCCACTGAAAGGTCGTCTACGATGATGATACGATCAGAAGTTGTTTTGAGCAGGTGTTTAGCCATATTCCGGCCTACAAAGCCACAGCCGCCGGATATAAGATGATAATTCATGAAAAATTGTTGAAGTTTTTAGATTTGAGTGCGTGAATCTCGTAATAATGAGCTACCGAATGTTTGACATTCAAGCGTCGGTTTTCCCTCCTACCGTCTCCTTAATTTTGTATTGATCTTTGTAGGGGGAATTACGCCCAATAAGCTCCGCCAATAAGCCAGTGGCAAATAATATCAGTCCGGAAAGGAAGCATACTGAGCCAAAAAAGAGCGCTGGCATCCGATCTCCCAAGCCTTGCTGAAAGAATATTTTCGATATCAATAAATACATCAGATCAGCGCCTCCCACTAGGGAAAACAGTACTCCCCAAAAGCCAAAGAAGTGCATCGGCCGTTGCAGATAACGCTGGGTTAGTGTAATGGTGATTAAGTCTAGAAAGCCGTTAATAAAGCGGTTGAGGCCAAATTTGGTAACCCCATACTTTCGCTCTTGGTGCTGTACGACTTTTTCGGTGATATTGGTAAATCCATTCCACTTGGCCATCACCGGTATGTAGCGGTGCATCTCACCAAACACCTCTATATTTTTTACTACCTCTGAGCGGTAGGCCTTCAACCCACAATTGAAGTCGTGAAGATTGTTGATACCAGAAGTCTGACGGGTAATAAAGTTGAAAAACTTAGAGGGAATCGTCTTGGAAATAGGATCATGCCGCTTTTTCTTCCACCCAGAGACTAGGTCAAAACCGTCTTCCTTGATCATCCGAAACAATTCAGGGATCTCATCTGGGCTGTCTTGCAGATCAGCATCCATCGTGATCACGACATCACCTTGAGAGGCTTGGAAACCTACCTGCAAAGCCGCAGACTTGCCATTATTGTGCAGGAATCGAATCCCATGGATAGTCCCATATTGCGCCGAAAGCTCTTTGATCACCTCCCAAGATTTGTCGGTACTTCCATCATCAATCATGATGATTTCGTGAGAAAGCTTTTGGGCTTTTACGACCTTTTCGATCCAGGCGACTAGTTCTGGGAGCGATTCGTCTTCGTTGTAGAGCGGAATTACGAGGGAAAGATCCATGAATTTATAGCAAAATGAGGATGCAAAATTACGGATTTTTATTCAAAATCGCGGTATAACAAATAGCCTTTCCTTTTTTGCTTAAAAGATTCAAGATCGCTTTGCCAGCTTTGCCAAATACTTTCCGGATCCTCCCCAGCTACAATCTGCTGTTGAAAGCCATTGTTACCGGGCCAGCGATAAAATCCTTTTTTGAAAAAGGGCTTGCTTTGCCCACTCGCCTCATATTGATTATAAAACTCTATCAACAAATTGATACCACTGATCATCAAGCTCTTACCGTCAGTTCTACCCTCAAATCGGAAACCAGTACACGCCTTGTCTTGATGCTTTGGGTATTTGGATTTCCCTTCTAGGGAACGCGGGGTGAAGTTATAAGCCACCAAATTGAGCCCCTCCCCTTGTGTCAAACGAGCGTTCGCCGCAGGCATACTAAACCAAGGCGCTCCCAACATAGTAAAGGCATCATCAGTACCTCTTCCTACGCTCACGTCGGTAGGCTCAAACCAGCAAATGGCAGCATAGAGATAAGCAGAATATTCGGTAGCGAGATTGGGGGAAGGGGCGACCCAAGGACGATCAATATCGGCCCAGCGGCTATTGTGGTCATAACCCTCACAGTTAATCACCTCTAGATT
>CAZHOC010000898.1:0-787 GCA_964534295.1 uncultured Bacteroidia bacterium
AAAATTCTCAGCCCCCAAAGGAATTATATATGTTATCACTCAATCAACAAATCAGCTCTCAAGAAGCCATCCAATTAGAAGACCAATTTGGAGCCCACAACTATCACCCGCTACCCGTAGTACTCTCCAGAGGAGAAGGGGTTTACGTATGGGATCCGGAGGGCAAGCAATATTTTGACTTTTTATCAGCTTATAGTGCTGTCAATCAAGGACATTGCCACCCTCGCATCTTAAATGCTCTAATCGAGCAGGCCCAGCAATTGACCCTCACTTCCCGCGCCTTTTATAATGACGTATTGGGTCCTTACGAAAAGTATATGACTCAACTTTTGGGTTATGAAAAATTACTGCCGATGAATACAGGGGTTGAGGGCGGCGAAACGGCCATCAAACTCTGCAGGAAATGGGCCTATGAAAAGAAAGGCGTAGCCGAGAACCAAGCCAAAATCATTTTTGTAGAAGGTAACTTCTGGGGCCGAACGCTAGCAGCCATTAGTTCTTCTTCTGATCCAAGTAGCTACAAAGGTTTTGGGCCTTATATGCCAGGTTATGAAATCATCCCTTACAATGATTTAAATGCTTTAGCCAAAGCATTGGAAGATCCGAATGTCGCCGGCTTTATGGTGGAGCCCATCCAAGGGGAGGCAGGGGTAGTCGTTCCCGATGAGGGCTATCTCAAAAAAGCCTATGATTTGTGTCAGGAAAAGAATGTCCTCTTTATCGCTGATGAGGTCCAAACTGGCCTTGCGAGAACGGGAAAGATGCTAGCCTGTGATTATGAAGGCTT
>CAZHOC010000898.1:819-3301 GCA_964534295.1 uncultured Bacteroidia bacterium
ATTCTGATCCTAGGTAAAGCCTTGTCTGGTGGAGTATTGCCTGTTTCTGCAGTATTGGCCAATGACGAGATCATGCTTTGTATCAAACCCGGTGAGCATGGTTCTACTTACGGTGGGAATCCATTGGCTTGTGCAGTAGCGATGGAGGCAATGAAAGTTTTAGTGGAGGAGGACCTTGCAGGGAACGCTTATAAGTTAGGGGAGGTATTTAGGGAACGCATGCAAAGCTACATCGATAGTGATCAGGATTTGGTTACGCTGGTGAGAGGAAAAGGCCTTCTCAATGCCATTGTGATCAACGATTCACCAGAGAGTAGTACTGCCTGGGATATCTGTATGGCCCTGAAAGATAATGGCTTGTTGGCCAAGCCAACGCATGGTAATATTATCCGTTTTGCTCCCCCACTAGTCATCACCGAAGAACAATTGCACGATTGTTGCAATATAATCGAAGAAACCTTGCGCAATTTTACCTGATAAGGTTGCGTTTTGCAGACTAATGAACCTTAGCAAAGCTCAGCATATGTTGAAAAAGAAAGGCCTTTGGCTGATGATGTGTTGGATGAGTATAGCAGCTCTCCATGCCCAACCACCAGTAAGAGACGATGCAGGATCCCCTATGATACGGGATATGCAACAGCCTCAAAATCAACAAGTTCTTCCAGCTCAGGCATTGATTTGGGAGGTTCAGCGTTCAGACATTGAAAAGCCCTCTTACATTTATGCCATCTTGTATAAAGTGCCAAAAGATTGGTTCTTTTTACCACCTGGATTGAGCCCAATCGTGGAGTCAACGGACCGTTTGATGCTAGAAACTGACCCCAATTATATTGACAGGGATGTCCTATATAGGGGGGGAACACCTATTGATTCGACCTTAGAAGCGCTCCTTCATCGTCGCGACTTTTACGAAGTCAATAAATTTTTTCAAGATAGTTTATCTGCGCTTTCTAGATACAAACTGGAGAGTCGCTATAAGCCATTATTGGTAGCCCAACAGATGATGCAAGATTACTGCTTGGGTTATTTGCGGACACGCGAGCCATTTTGTTATGAGCAATACCTAGCCAAGGTTATTAATAAGCCGATGAAGATCCTTGGATCTGAGTGGACGAGAACACCTTACCTCGATGCCATGAGCATCGAGCAGCAAACTGAAATGCTCATGGAAGCCTATAATGACCGTCATCGCTTAAAAGCTCATTATGAGGAAGTGATGCGTGCTTACCGCAGACAAGATCTTGATGCAGTTGCATTTCTGGCAGAGCGGGGCCCCGATATGGGTGGTGGCACTGGACGTCTAGTTGAAGCCAAAAACAATGCTTGGATTCAAACCATTGAATGGCACATGCAAAAAGAGAGTTTATTCATTGCGGTTAACGCGGCCCAGCTTCCGGGTGAATTTGGCTTACTGCATATGTTGCGTGTAAAAGGTTATACTGTTACCCCTGTAATTTATTAATCATTTGAACGACTAATGGAGCTGAGCTCGCTTAGGTTTAAGCGAGTAGAGCAAAATTTTAATTCAAGGCATTTATGCGCATTTATCTAATTGGGGTATTTATTGGCCTATTTTGCTGGCAAATGAGCGGTTTTGCTCAAGATACTGAGTACAACTCCCTTCTTTGGGAAATCAAAGGCAATGGCCTCAAACAGACCTCATATCTATACGGAACCATCCATGTAATCCCTAAAGACTCTTTTTTCATCGATGCTCCTGTGAGTAAGAGACTGAAAAAAGCGGATAGATTGGTCATGGAAATGAAGCTCAATATGGGTGCTATGATCAGTGCGATGCGAGCTATGATGCTGCCAAAGGATCAAACGCTTGATCAGTTTTTAACAGAAGCTGAAATGCAGTCTGTCAGATCCTTTATGGTTGATTCTATTTCTCAGCCTCTGCCTGCATTTGAAAAGATCAAACCGCTCATGGTTTCAGAACACTTTTCAACCCAATACTGCATGGGAGGTGAGCAGGAGTCTTATGAGATGTACTTCAGTCGGCAGTTTAAGAAAATGAAAAAACCAATTTCTGGATTAGAGACTGCCAAGGAGCAAATGAAGTATCTCGATGGCGTATCTATGGATGATCAGATAGAAGGCCTTTTACAAATCGTTAATACTCCTGAGGAAGTCTGCAAGCAATATGACCAAATGCTTGCGCTCTATAGGCAGCAACGCTTAGGCGACTTACTCACTTTGACCGCTGGAGAAGAGACTTTGGAAGAGTCCTTGGATGGCTTACTAAGTGAACGAAATGAGAATTGGATTCCGGAATTAGAGAAAATGATGAAGAAAGAATCCATCTTTATCGCAGTGGGAGCGGCCCATTTACCAGGCGAAAATGGTGTAATTGAGCTACTTAGAGCTGCTGGATATAAGTTAAAACCTATAATAAAATAACCGTCAATACAGTATATTTTACCGTTTACTTAACTGTCCTGCCCTTCTACTTAAAATAGAAGTGCAGGATTTTCTGTTG
>CAZHOC010000899.1:0-3298 GCA_964534295.1 uncultured Bacteroidia bacterium
CCTTCAATCATGCAATCACTATCCAATTTCCCTTTCAAAGTATGGTGGGTCAAAGGCCGGAACTCCGCAGACTGAAACTCATCCTGCCGCGTAAAAAACACATGGACGGGTTTGCCTACAGCTCTAGCAATCAAAGCAGCTTGCATAGAATTGGGGGTATGAAGCCTTCGGCCAAAACCACCTCCTAAATAAGTAGTGATAATTTCAACCTGATCCTCCTTAAAGCCCAATACATCTGCGACCTCAATACGAGTATATTTCGGCACTTGGGTGGACACATAAATAGTGGCCTTATTGCCTTCGACATGTGCGACAGAGCCATTGGGTTCCATATGCGCATGTGCCCCATTTGGCGTGCTGTATTCTACTTCCAAGACATCCTCCCCACTTTCAATTTTCGCTCCCTCCTTCTGAATCAAATATTCCTTACCCTGGCCCACTTTTACCATGGCCTCAATCTCAGCCTGCTCCCAGTTCTTATTCGTTTTCCAATTTACTTTTACCGAACGGGCTGCCATCTCTGCCTCAGGTCTTGACTTGGCCACAACCGCCACAAAGTCTTTCTCTTGGACAATTTGCACCACTCCGGGCATTGATTGCGCTTTTGCAGCATCCGCACTTACAAACACCGTATCAATTTTGGGAGGACGCAATACGACCCCATAAAGCATACCGGGCAGCGTCACATCAATACCAAAGATTGGCTCCCCCATTACTTTGGGAATCAAATCAATACGAGGCAATGCTTTTCCAATGACTTTAAAATCTTTTTGCTTTTTTAGGCTAACCTCTTTTGGTTCTTCCCAATTGGTAGCTTGCTGCACCACTTCACCATAGGTCATAGATTTTCCATTGCCCGTAATCACACCATTTTTGATGCTGAGACTAGCAACAGAAACGCCCATAATTTGGGCCGCATTGTTAAGTAGCATTTGACGCATTTTGGCGCCTAATTCCCTGAGCGGATTCCATAAAGAAGAGATAGTATCACTACCTCCGGTTGATCTTGGATCCATTGGACGACCTGCTGTAGTAGCGTGGACTACTTCAATTTTTTCTAAATCCACTTCTAATTCTTCTGCAGCCAACTGAGCGAGCCCAGTAAAAACCCCTTGCCCCATCTCTACTTTGGGAGAGTGAAGAATAATTTTATTCTCAGCCGTGATTTCAAACCAGGTCGTTGGCCCATTTTCTAAGGAATAATCACCAGCAAGGGAAGCCAGATTATCAAACATCATCCTACGCATGGGATTACATGCGTTTAGGGCCATCCCCACCATTACCCCAGTTCCTACAGAAAACTTAATCAGGAATGATCTTCTTGAGGTCGTATTATTTGAGTTACTCATGTTTTTCTCTGATTAGTGGTTAGGAATGGGTACGATTGATCTCAGCTGCCCGATGAATTGCTTTACGCATACGATAGTAAGTCGCACAACGGCAGATGTTAGCGATATTGGCATCTATATCTTCGTCAGTTAGATTGGGGTTTTTGTTCAATAATGCCGCTGTAGACATCATAAAGCCTGGTTGACAATAGCCACATTGTGGAACGATTTCCTCTATCCAAGCTTGCTGCACAGGATGAAGCTTGTCTCCCTCAGAGAGCCCTTCAATCGTGGTAATACTTTTACCCTGAGCAAATTTCACAGCAAAGGAGCAAGACCTTACCGCTTCCCCGTTTACATGGATCGTACAAGCACCACAAGCTGCCTTACCGCAGCCAAATTTGGTCCCTTTTAGATCCAGCATATCTCGAATTACCCAAAGTAAAGGGGTGTTCCCATCAACTTCCACGCTTTGGGCTTGTCCATTAATGGTGAATTGAACTTTCATAGAGAGTAGGTTTTGAGTTGAAAAGCAACATATGATTATACTTATATACCTTGTCTGGTGGTTAGTCCCAAAAGGTCATTCTTTCATTTGCTTGCGATATTCCGAAGGATTAAGGCCAAATATTTTTTTGAAGGATTTACCAAAGTGCGACAGATCCTGAAACCCTACTTCGAAGTATATCTCATTTATCTTTTTGTCAGTAGTAAGAATCAGCTCCTTGGCATAATCCAATCTTCTCTTCATGATCCAGCGATGAGGGGTCTCTTTGAAGATCTCTTTAAACTCCCTTTTGAAAGTAGATAGACTTCTGCCGGCCTCTTTTGCTAACTCGCTTAAAGGCACATTTCGCAAATAGTTTCGCTCAATGAAGTCTACTAAATCCAGCTTATCTGACATCTTCTTTTGCATAACTTAAGGGTTAGCAAACTTGATATTTAGCCCATACAGTAAGATATCATTGGCAGCGGGTAGCTCCTCCAAATGCACATGTTCATAGCGGTAGTCATAATTTGCACTCAGAGTAATTCGCTCCGTGATCCTGTAAAGCAAACTGGGACGGAACCAGATGTCAAAATCAAGAATTTCTTTAGTGGACTTCATATAAAACAGGTCCAATTTTAGGACAAATCGACTATCAAAGAATGTATAATCGTTATTGATTCGAAAGAGGAATAAGCCATTTTCTCTAAATGAATTACCTAAATCACTGTTGGCAAATTGATCGCCATTGTACCTACTTGCCTCATAACCTCCTCCAGCTCCAACACGGAGAAATACATGATCCTTTTTAAGTAATACTGATCCAATCGCCGCTCCCACGCGGTGCCGAGAATTCACTCGAAATAAAAGATTATTGTCAAAATGATAGAAGGCTACGGGATACCAGTTTTGTTTCTCATTGGGATAGTAGAAAACCGAAAACAAATCATACCAGTTGTTTTCTAATTGAATTCCATTGAACTCGGTATAACGATAAGTCAGGGTATTGTGAAAAGTCCACTTTCCTTGGTGCAAATGCTTTTCAGCGCCAAAGGCAAATGAATTTCTATTGAAAATACCACTCGAACGACTACCCGAAAACTTTAGCCCTACACTATACTCTAAACTATCGAGACTGGATTGCCCTCTTGCGTTCATGCTCAGCACCGAAAATAGTAGAAGCATAAAAAGCCTGAAATATTGAGTGTGTGTCATAGCATTATGTTTTAGGCCAAAGATTCGCCTAGAACCGAAAAAATCGATCCCTTAGCTTAAAAATTGGAGTCCCCTAATTCAGTGTCCTATACTCAAGAGGAGAAATGCCTAGTTTAGATTTAAAGAGCCGAGAAAAGCTTTGATGATATTCAAATCCCAGCTTATAGGCGATTTCACTTACTGAAGATTCGGAGTTTAACAATGCTGTCTTAGCTTTTTCTATCAACAAATCATTGATATGGCTTTTGGCGGTTTTACCGGTTTCTTT
>CAZHOC010000900.1:0-277 GCA_964534295.1 uncultured Bacteroidia bacterium
CCCAACTTGGTTTTGGGTCGTCAGCTCGATTGCCCTTGTCTGGAATTTGATGGGCTGCTTTGCTTATCTCGGCCAAGCAATGATGACGGCTGAAGTCTTAGCCGAACTCCCCGAAGACCAACAGGCGCTATACCAAAATATCCCTGCCTGGGTTACTGCGGCCTTTGCCTTTGCGGTATGGGGAGGAGCTGCTGGTAGCCTGCTACTTTTGCTAAGACGCAAGATCGCTACGCCGATCCTAATCGTATCGGTACTAGGTATCATCACCCAGATGACT
>CAZHOC010000900.1:299-3298 GCA_964534295.1 uncultured Bacteroidia bacterium
ACAATCTCTTTATGAGCGATGCCTTAGATGTTTTTGGTGGAGTAGGTTTGATTATGCCGATCATGACTCTGTTGATTGGTCTTGGCTTAGTCTATTTCTCTCGATTAGCAACCCAAAAAGGCTGGTTGAGATAGTCAATTACAAATACTCACTTTGCAAATACGTATCCGCAGCAATTAGCTGCGGATATTTTTTTTATGGCATATCTGAGAGAGATTTTCTGACCTTAGTATCATCAACAACAAATATTATGACACGCAAACTCTTTCTTCTTACCCTAATCACTTTCATGCTGTCCTCCTCCCTAAAGGCCCAAAGAGGATATCGCTACGCTGGTGGGACTATGGTTATCGCGCCGAGTGGTATCAATATGCGTAAAAGTCCCGGTCTTAAGGCGCAGAAAAACGCTGCAATACCTTATGGGGAGACGGTCCAAATCGTCGATACTTTTGTTAGTGTCTTTGACACAGTGGATTATATCTGGACAGTCTGGGATGGGAAGGAACTAAAACGCCCAGTTGTTGGAGGCTGGCTAAAAGTCAAGTATAAAGAGAAGGAAGGATACGTCTTCACTGGTTTATTAGGCAATCTCGCTTACCTTGAAAGTGCTCCCGAAATCTTGATTCGGGATGTGGGTGGGGCATGCGAGGACATAAACTTTGATATGCGTAAATATCATTGGTACGGTTTGTTTCAGAAAAAGGCCTACACAGAAATTCGGAGAATTAAGCCTACCATTTATGATTTTGGAGAAGAGTTGCCTCAGACTATTTATACAAGTGGCGAAAAGCAGGCTTGTCTTATGATCATTGCCAGTCAAAAACCACTACCAGCAGAAAGTTTGAAGCGTCCGGGGGGCCTACCTGTGAAAATGAAAAGAACAGAACAGCCCTTCAAGAATCATATAACTCCAGCCTTTAGTCTCAAGTGGGAAAATGATATCCAAATTGAAGAAAGCGAATACAAAAGATTGGTTCTTGAAATTGAGGCCAAAAAGTTTCCGCTAGAATGGTCGCATTATAAGGACCGAAACGAATATGAAACCATCATAGCCAATGATTACTCAAACGTGGATTTGGTCTACTATGGAGATATTAATGGCGATGGCTACTTAGACATTATTCTTCGCACCTATAATGATTACAGCAAAATCTATCTTTTTTATGGGGGTTCAAAAAGGCTTTGGGGAGTAGCCAATTTCGTCCATGGCCCTTGCTGTTAAGGATTATTATTGAATTTCCATCCCGCGCTCCCGAAAGGCAAGTAATTTGTCCTCGGGAGCATCCTTTTCTACGATTAATAGATCAACTTCCTCACAACCGCAAATCCGATAGTGATCGACTGTATCTAGTTTGTCATTGGTCGCCATCACCACAATCTTCTGACTTACCTCTACCATTTTTCGTTTGATTCTAGCCTCTTCTAGCTCTAGGGTGGTAAAGCCAATTTCCGCCTGTAGCGAACGCACCCCCACGAAGCAAATATCTGGCCTGATGTCTTCTAATGTCTGCATGACCTCCAAACCCAAACTCACTTGGGAAGCTTGAAAAACTTTACCTCCCATAAGGTGAATTTCAAGCCCAGGGTGAGAGAGAAGGGTCTGTACAATTGGAATGCTATTGGTAAACACTGTCGCTTCTAGCTGAGGGGGAAAAGCATTGGCTAGATGCCAGTTAGTCGTACCCCCATCAATGACGATTAGTTGACCGTTCTCGAGCAGAGGTAAAGCCTTACGAGCAAGCTCCGCTTTAGGCTCAGAGGCATAATTGAGCCTGCTTTGATAGATACGGGGTGCCGCTGGTCGCGGAACGGCTCCCCCATGCACTTTTTGTAAAAGACCACGAGTTTGCAACTCTTTCAGGTCTCTCCTGATGGTTCCCTCCGAGACAGCAAAGTCTTCCATCAGCTGGGTGGTGCTCAACCTTTGGTCTTGCTGAAGCTTATCTAAAATTTGTTTAAGACGTTCTTCTCGGAGCATGAGGGGTTATTTGCTTCCAAAATTACGATTTTTTGCGAAAATTGTTTGTTTTTGGTGGTTTGAATATAGAAATTGACGAATATTTACGAAATATGTGACGTTATTTAGCGGTTCTTATTTACCTATTGATGTTTCTATTATCATTGGTTAATGCTACATCAATGTTGATAAACGCTACTATAACCCAATTTGGAGTGCTCACATAAAAGCCGGCAGGTTTGCGAGAATGCCAATTAATATGCAAGTTGATAGAACTACTTAACTACTAGCACGTGTCTATTTCATTCTTTGATCTGAGTATCATCATTGGATACTTCGTGTTGATCTTTGGCGTCGCTTTTTGGGCAATGCGCAGAGATCGTAAGCAACAAGCCTCTGGGCAAGAAGCCACCGATTATTTCCTCGCCAGCCGCAGCTCCGGCTGGTTTGTTATTGGGGCCTCTCTCTTCGCTTCTAACATTGGTTCAGAACATATCGTGGGCCTGGTGGGCTCTGGCGCCAGAGGAGATATGCCTGCTGCACAATTTGAGATATTAGCAGCATTGATTCTGATCTTGTTGGGCTGGTTATTTGTGCCCTTCTACTTACGGTCAGGAGTATTTACGATGCCCGAGTTCCTCGAACGCCGCTATAATGGCGCTGCCCGTACCTATCTGTCTGTGGTCTCGATTCTCGCCTACATTTTGACCAAAATATCCCTAACGATTTTTGCTGGGGCTTTGGTATTTGAAGTGATAGGGGTGGAGTTTTGGACAGGTGCACTAATAGTCGTCATCGTAACAGGGATCTACACCATCTTTGGTGGACTCAAGGCGGTAATTTACACCGACATGGTCCAATTGTTTATCCTCCTACTAGGGACAGCCTTGGTTACGATATTAGGCTTTGATGCGATTGGAGGTTGGGAAGGACTACAAACTAGCCTCAATAGCGCAGCCGCTAAAGATCCTAATCTAGATCCGGGTCGTTTTTTCAATCTATGGAGACCTGGCGATGATACCGATTATCCGTGGACAGGCAT
>CAZHOC010000901.1:0-3298 GCA_964534295.1 uncultured Bacteroidia bacterium
CAAACCAAGCTTTTCAAGAAATGAGTGGTTTTCAACTCAAGGAGTTGATGAACCGTACTTGGGAAGTGCTTTTTTCAAACGAGAATGAGAGGTCCTCTTTGGAAGAGGTCGCTGAGGCTTTTGTCCAGCGCAAATCCATACAAATAGAGCTTTATAATCAGCGTATCGATGGATCTCGCTATTGGGTCGACAGCAATTTGGTTCCCATTAAGCAAGAGGATGATTTAAGTCGTTTTGTACTTATACAACGAGATATTACCGACCGTAAAGAGGCCGAGCAAGCCTTGATCAAAGCTAGGACGGAGGCGGAGGAGGCCCGCCAGCGAGAGAAGCAATTCCTAGGGACTGTTAGTCATGAAATCCGCAATCCGATCCAAACAGTGCTCAATATTGTGCATCTGCTTCGGGCGAGTGACTTAGATGCCAAACAGGAAAAGTACCTTAATAGCCTTAAGTTTACCGCGGACTTTATGGTAGGCCTACTGTCCGATCTATTGCAGAAGGCAAAAATCGATGCAGGAGAATTGCAGTATGAAAAGATTTCCTTTGATCTATCCCTCCTGCATCGAAAGATTTGTAGCATCTATCAATACCGTGCCCATGAGAAAGGGGTAGCATTGAATTGCTATATAGATCCTCAGATCCCTCCAAAGCTAATTGGAGATCCTACTAAGCTGCAGCAAATCCTTTCCAATCTGGTTTCTAATGCGATTAAATTTACTGAAGCGGGAGAAATCAATTGTAGCTTTAAGCTGCAATCTCTTTCGGATGAAGAGGCTAAAATTAATCTTAGTGTTCAAGATTCAGGTATAGGGATTCCTCCAGAAAAACTGGAGAGTATATTCGATCCTTATAAGCAAGCGGAAGCCTCAACTACTCGAAAATTTGGTGGTACAGGTCTCGGTCTTAGCATTGTCAAGCATCTGGTAGAAGGTCAGGGGGGACAAATATGGGTAGAAAGCGAGGCCGGAAAGGGGAGTAACTTTCAAATCAATTTGAGCTTTGCAATTGCCGCTGAGCAGCAAGCACTCAATGCACAGACCAATGGGGTAGATCATTGCGTTCTACGAAGTAGAAAACTCCTGTTGGTGGAAGACAATCCTTCTAATCAAATGCTGGTCTCTCGCCTGTTAAACGACAATGGGATGCTGGTTCTCAAGGCCAATAATGGTCTGGAAGCCCTTGAAATATTGAACCAAGAAAGGGTCGAACTTGTCCTAACCGACATCAATATGCCAGAAATGGCAGGCGACGAGTTAATCGCAGCTATACGGGCCGATAAAAGGGATTCTATTAAAGATTTACCAGTATTGGTTTTTTCTGGGGCTACAGATGAGGGACTTGATAACCGATTAGAAAACTTGAATGTTAGTGGCTTCTTGCCCAAGCCTATCCAATTGGGAGTCTTGCTAGATACCATTGCGGAGGTATTAGCTGATCGTCCTCTATTGCAAGAGGAAGAACTAAAGCAGATAAATGAACCTTTGGACCTGGGACCACTGTACAGAGTCTCAAGGCAGAATCCCAAATTCGTTAGGGACATGATTCAGATCTTTTTGGAGCTTACCCCGAGAGCCCTAAAGCAAATGAAAGAAGCGCTCTCGACCCAAAACTGGTTGAACCTCCAAAAAACCTCGCATTTCATCAAATCTACCTTCAACACCATAGGCAATGAAGAGCTTTTTGAGCTAACTATAGAAGTTGAAGATTTGGCAAAAAAACAGCCAGAACCCACTGTATTAAAAATGAAATTGAAGCGGATAGAAGAAATCTATCTCAATCTTGCTCCCAGATTGCAGAAATTTCTAAAGACCGAAATGACTCCCACGGCTGCTTTGAAAGTATAAATTGACCATTCAGTCATAAAAAAACACCTCTCTTGCTGATTTTATCCTGTTTAGGAGGACTAGGTAGTATTTTCAAGTTTGATTTATTGGCAGAGATTTGTTCATGTTGCGCACTATCAACTTCCCTTTATTCCGCTATCTATTCCTATCGCTTTTGTTATGTAGTGGAGGGAAGCTTTGGGCTCAAGCTTTGACGGTCAATTTGAGCCATGAACGTGGCTTTTATCAGACTGCTTTTTCTCTCACCCTCAACCCTAACCAAGCCAATACCAACATTCGCTACACCACAGATGGCAGCAAACCCAGCTTTGGCAACGGAGCTAGTTATAGTGGTCCGATTGCGATCAATACGACTACTACATTACGTTATTTTGCCTGGTCCCCACAGGATACCAGTGCCATCGTCACTCATACCTACCTTTTTCTAGCAGATGTAATCAACCAAGCGGGTTCCCAAGCGGGCTATCCCAATGGAATGGACCTTGACAACAGCATGGTCAATGATGCTGTGTATGGCCCCCAGTTGATTCAGGCCCTGCAAGAAATTCCCTCGGTTTCCATCGTGTTGGATGTCAACGATTTCAATACCATCTACTACACCAAGGGTACAACACGCTCAGTTTCTATAGAGCTTTTATATCCAGATGGAACCCCAGCCTATTGGCAAAACGGAGGGGTAGAATCTTATGGAAATTCTACCTTCAATCAAGCAAAGAAAAACTTCCGCTTCGTCTTCAAGCAAGCTTACGAAGAAACCAAGTTTGATTATCCCTTATTTGGACCAGATGGCGCGGATGATTTTGATTACTGGGTGTTAAGAGCGGCTGGTCAAGAGTCTTTCCTCAAGGGAGGAACGCAAAATCTCAATGATCAGTTTATCAGAGACTTACAACTCAAAACTAGTGGTTCTGGTGTACGCGGGGATTTTTATCACGTCTATCTCAACGGAATTTATTGGGGCGTTTACAATGCTGCTGAAAGACCTCAAAAATCATTTGCCGAGTCTTACTTTGGGGGCTCCAAAGATGATTGGAATACCCTCAAAGCAACCTGCTGTAATACGACGCTTTACGCAATAGATGGTAATCGCAATACTTGGGATTCTCTCCTCATGTTTATCAATAACTACGACAGGGTGCAGGATTTCATGGATGTGGATCATTTCATTGACTACGTCATGGTTTGTAATTACGGTCCCCACGGGGATTGGCGAACCTGGAACACCTATATCCTAGACAATCCAGTAATAGGGGAGAAGATCCGTTTTTTTGTCTGGGACGTAGAGCCTTCCTTATTGAGTGATTGGTATTATACCGAGTATATCGTCAATACGCGAGACTATAATGCTATCTGGAATCCCTTGAAAAACAATGCAGATTTTCGGATGCGGGTAGCTGATCATAGGGCTTGCAATTGTTTGGAGGGCGGTCCTTTGCACCCTGACTCGACTG
>CAZHOC010000902.1:0-3295 GCA_964534295.1 uncultured Bacteroidia bacterium
AATCGTTGCGTCGACTTTCTGCGAACTGTCCCAGCCATGGCGGTCTTCGATTGCTTGTTGCAAACGGCCTAGGCTTTCTAATGCTTTCGGATCTGAATCGGTTAGTGTAACGCTCACTTGATGGTACTCACTTTCAAATGGTAGGCCATCCAAGGCCTGCTCATCCTGATAAAAAGCATATGCATGGACATGACCGGAGACCACCAATAGGCAATCTATACTATCGCATCAAACAGATTAATCAGAGCGGTATGGAAAGCTATTCTGATATCGTAAGGGTGACATTTCTGGGTCCCAACCCTAAACTCCAAGTATCTCAAAGGCCTGAGCAAAGAAACCTTTTACAACTCCGGGGCTTCCCACCCGCTCCTACTATGGGCCTACGAGTTTACAATACAAACGGTACACTCGTCCAAGAGGCCATTATCTCTCCTATGCAGACCGGCTCTGCCGAACTCACCCTCCCTAGCAATCTGCCTGCTGGAGTATATGTAGTAGCCCTCAATCATCCGTCTAATAATCTCCAGGCTCGCTTTATTTTGCCGTAAACGCAGCTATTTTTACTCCCTAGACGTTTTATTTAGACAATCAACAGAAACCAAGTGAAATCATACCTGCTTCTCCTTTTTTTACTCACTTCTGGTCTTTTGGGCTTTGCCCAACACCGTAGCAATACCTATCCAGATAGTCTCAACAAACGAACGCTTGCTCTAGCCATAGGCTCGGAGACGGCCTTCTACTTAGGAGGCATGTCTTATCTACAGTTTTTATGGTACAAAGACCACGAGAGAGTGCCATTTCACTGGTATAATGACAATGCAGGTTATCTCCAGATAGACAAGTTTGGGCATGCTTATGGAGCCTACTTCGAAAGTATGATTGGCTATCATTGGTTACGCAAAGCAGGAGTGCCCAAAAAGAAAGCTCTCATTTATGGTGCGCCCCTTGGATTGATTCTCCAAACCCCCATTGAGGTTTTTGATGGAATCTATGAAGGCTGGGGCTTTAGTTGGTGAGATATGATCGCCAATGCGAGTGGGCCCGCTTTTATCATCGGACAAGAATTACTTTTTGATGAGCAAATAGCCCGATTTAAGTTCAGCTTTTGGCAGTCCCCCTATGCAGCAGAAGCTAATGGCTATCTAGGCGATAATTTTCTCGAAAGCATTTTCTACGATTACAATGGCCATACCTATTGGGTGAGTGTTCCTATCAATCGTATGATATTCAAGGAGCAATTACCGGATTGGCTTTGTTTGTCAGTAGGCTACAGCGCCAACGGTATGTTTGGGGAGTTTGAAAACATCCGCTATTACCGCGGGGTGTGGCTTCCTGAGCGCGAGCGTTACCGCCAATTTCTCTTTTCTCTGGATATTGACACCTCCCGTATCCATACCCGCTCCAAAGCACTCAATGCAGTCTTGAAAGGCTTAGCCTTTATCAAAATTCCTTTTCCCACCCTTGAGTTCAACACAATCGGCCAGCCAAGAGCGCATTGGTTGTATTTCTAGAAAAAGGGACAAGCGTTCTGCGCAGCAGCAAAAAAAATAAAACTCAAGCAAAAGTTTTTCTCAAGGAAGGCATCTCTAGGATATATGGTCAAAGAAATAAATCCTAGAGTTTCAACTTCCTATTTCTACCTGTCCTAGCCCACAGCGGGTCCAGCTAAAGCTTTGCTACGGCCATTGCAAGCTTGAGGATGAAACTTGTTAGTACTTCATCTGAAGTAAGGGCTTGTCGACTTCCAAAGCAGGCCCTTCTCAGGAGCCAGAAGAATGTACTGTGGAGATTTCTCTTTAGCGAGTGTTGGTTTTAATGATATGACGCAGTCCGATAAATCGAATATGAACAGACTAGTCTTTACCTACTGGGGTGCTTTGTTTTTACTTGCCTGTCAGGCGAACGCTCCCACCGAAAGCCGCGTGGCAAATTTACCCTATTATAACGATCCGACCTTTACGGCTCATTGGTTTGCGCCTGATAGTGATAGCTTAGAAGGTTTTCATCAGATTCCTGACTTTGAACTTGTCAATCAGGAAGGAGATACCATTACAGAAGAAAGCTTTGCGGATAAGATCTATGTGGCAGATTTCTTTTTTACGACTTGCCCCGGTATTTGCCCTAAGATGACCAAAAACATGGTTTTGCTGCAAGAAGCCTTCCTCCAAGAGGAAGATGTAATGCTCCTTTCTCACTCCGTAACTCCCTCTATCGATTCGGTAACTGCCCTAAAAATGTATGCTGAATATCAGGGAGTAGAAAGCAATAAATGGTTTCTGACTACGGGTGATCGAGATTTGATTTATCGGCTGGGCCGAACGGCATATTTTGTAGAAGAAGACCTCGGCATCGAAAAGGATTTAGATGAATTTCTACATACCGAAAACTTTGTTTTGATCGATAAAAATCGTCGTATCCGTGGTATTTACAATGGCCTCAACAAGACTGCCATTGCCCAATTAATCACCGATATCAAGACCTTACAGAAAGAAGGCTAGGAATTTCGAATGACGAACTCTGAATGTAGAATGCTGAAGTAGCACTACTTCAAAATTCAGCCTTCGAAATTCAACATTCATCATTCCTTACTGCCACATGCTGAGGCCAGATGCTTCAGGCTTGTTGTAGCTCTCGGCGATATACTCCGCGTAGGCTTCCCAATAGCGCTTTTGGAAGTAGTTTTCATCTATGCCGCCAAAGTAATGGAAGACAAAGCCCATGGCTGCAAGGCTAAATAGATGGCCAATTTCATGCTTGAGAAGGTGTTCCCAACCGGGATTGATAAAGATAAAGTTGCCCATATTCAGACCAGAAAAGCCTTTAATCGGACGAATCAAGCCGCCATATTGGGTGAAGGTACAAGTCTTGAGATCTATATAAAGACGGATGCGAATGCCTTTTAAAAGGGGGTGCAAATATCCTATTGGGGCAAATGCTAGATTGATCACAAACATCAATAGCCCTAATACATTTACCGGCCAGGACATCGGCAGTAGCCAATTGAGCCAACCGAGCCAAGGGTGAAAAATCTTGCTGCGTGAAATAGCTAAGATTGAGGATAGGAACAAAACCGTACCTAAACCAATGCTCATCCAAAATTGCCCTGTCAAGGCGTACCAAAAAATGGCGTTAAAACTAGCATTGGTACCAATCAGGCCACCACGCCAAAATTCTCCCCAAGCGGTACGCTGGGTATGACTGGCTAGTAGGTACAAACCGATCCCTTGGAGTATCCCGCCGATGGCTAAGATATACCAACTCTCATAAGTCAATACCCAATAATAAAAGCTAGTTA
>CAZHOC010000903.1:0-3292 GCA_964534295.1 uncultured Bacteroidia bacterium
CCTCGGTGACCACATAATACTCCTCCAGTATGGTTCTAAGATGGGCCAAATAACGCTGCCGAAGCTCTGGCACCGCAAAAAGGCGATTCATTAGAGGATAGCGATTATCATTTTCATTGAAAAAGGGGCTAAAGTTGACGGCGGTAAATTTCATACAACTATTGCCATCATATTCCAAGGGGATAACTCTATCCGTTTCTGGCTCCCAATAAACATAATAATCCATCCCCCCTTTTAGCACATAGCTATCCTCATCGGTAAAAACCATTTCGTGGGCGATAAACCATAATGCCTTGTCTACATCCAGATATAATGGCAAAGAATCAGCCAATTGGCTCAAGGGAAGATTGTTGAGCTTATCAGTTGCTTGGATCAAATCAGACCAGGGATCTGCCTTCTCCGTCCGTTTGAGGGTATAATAGTTGTTGTAATCGCTTGAATCAGCTCCATTGTAGTTTAGGGTAGAATAGCCAGTACCAAAGATACCACCAGGTCCACCCCCTCCAGGTCCGCCTCCTCCTGGCCCTCCAAAGCCAAAGCTAGGATCTATGGCTCGCCACCGGGTCCCATCATTACTCAAAAACCACTCCTTGAGATATTCGCCATTGAGTTGTTGGATATTTGAATAAACGCCCCAATCCTGCCCATTGATGCGCAGTAAGGCAAAATTTCCCTTCAAACCCGGGGTGTAGTTTCGACCAATAGAATTAAAGAAAACCTCCCGTAAATAAGAAGGGTCTTCAAAATGACTGTTCAAGTTGAGGGTTTCGTATCCCCTATGATCCTGATTGTCGATCATATAGTCGAGGGAGATATTAAAAGACTTCTTTTGGCCAAAGTTTAGAAAGTAGGAAGTCGCACCCTTAAAGCGCACCCCCACACTATCGTAGACTTCTCCATCAATGCTTACACTGGCCAAGAGATCTGTTCCTGTGTCATAATTATTGCTTAGGAGGTTCCAATAATCATTTTGAGTGAAGGTCAATTCGATGATGGGGATATCAGCCTCATCATAAAAACCGCTCGTAGCTCTTCCGCCCAAGACTAAGCGTTCCCCGTCGGGTGAAAACCACATCTCATCTGGTAATTCTTGTCCTGATAGCTCCTCAAAGGGGAAAATCAAACATCCAAGCAGTAAAATTACAGTCAAATAGCGCATCGGTATTACAAATTTGTTAAGGCTGAGTTATGCTTATTAGATAGAATCTCTTAGAAATACATTCCTTTGCCTCAAGTTTTTTTATGTAAAAAACATGTAAAGGACCCAACTCCATACGTTAAGTTTTCGTGAACAGTCCCAAAAGGCATTTGTTCTTCTTGAACAAAGCCTTATTTTTGTTCTATCTGAGCTAAACATGAAGAAGACTTTTCTAGTATATCTGTTCTTTTGTGGAATTTGTTCCCTTGGATTCGGGCAAAATGTTTTGATGAACTATTTCAACATCAACACTGATGGTTCCGATATCCTGCTTGAATGGGAAATTCAATCAGAAAACAACGTTTCTGAATATCGTCTTTTCCGGAAAATGAATGATGAGCCCGATTACACCTTCGTGGGCACCGTTACTGCCAATGGCAATCTCAAGTATCAATTTCTGGACGACGGTATCTTCAAAACCGATTCCCGCACCATTCATTATGAGCTCCAAGTGGTAGTCGGCAACAAAACTCAGAGTTTCCACGTCTCAGTATCCCACAATCCTACCTCCATACAACGAACCTGGGGTAGTATTAAGTCCATGTTTAGGTAGTTGGGTTTTCCTCTTTTTATGTATTGCTTCGCAGAACGCTCATCTCCCAATGAGCTGATTTTGCTATTGATTCCCTAGTACAATTGTAGAGGTCGGTTACAGGCCTGCTGGGCAGAACGCTTATCTTTCCTGTCGAGATAAGGCTGCGTACATGCTTAATGCGCCTAAAAAACAGTTGTCATTGTACCCAATTAGGCATTCTGAGCAGCAGTAAACCTCAAGCAACAAAATCCCTTAAAGGCAATAGCGCCTGCTCCTCTTACGAATCTTTTCCTTACCTTTTGTCAAAACCAACCTACTTATGCACATCAGACTACCTTTATTACTACTCTTCTTTTCTTTTGCCTATTGCCTGCTTCCCGCCCAAGAGAGCGGTGAATACTTGATAATAGGAAATAAATTCAAGCTCCAATCCGAAATCCTCAAGCAGGAAAGGCCTTATCTCATCTATCTGCCAGATAGCTATCAGGAAAGCGAAAAGGAGTATCCGGTTATGTATCTATTAGATGGCCAGGGCAATTTCCAGCATACTAGTTCAAGCGTAGCATTCCTAGCGCGAAGCGGCCGCATCCCTGAAATGATCATTGTTGGTATCCCCAATACTGATGATAGGAGCCGGGATTTGACCCCTGAGGCTGAAAGCATGAAGAGCGACTTTCCGACCTCAGGAGGAGCTGATAATATGCTAGCCTTCATAGAAAAAGAGTTGATGCCTGAGGTGGAGGCTGAGTATCGCACCAATGATTATAAATTGTTAGTGGGGCATTCCTTTGGCGGCCTTTTTGCCATACATACCCTGCTAAATCACCCCGGCATTTTTGATGGCTACTTAGCGATTAGTCCGAGCCTCTGGTGGGATCGCCAACAACTCGTTACTGAGCAAAGCAAAAGCTTTTTTGATACCCAAGAAGAACTCGTAGGTCAACTTTATATGACCATGGGCAATGAGGGGGGCGATATGTTAGGAGGAGCCTGGAAACTAGCCGCCCTGCTTGAAGAGGCTCGGATGCAGGACTTCCGTTGGGAGTTTAAACTCATGCCAGAAGAGACCCATGGCTCTGTGCCCTTTTTAAGTACCTATGAAGGCCTTCAGTTTATCTTCAAAGATTGGCAGACAAAAGAGATGGGGGAGAAAGTGCTGGTACAAGGCATTAAAGCCTTAGATGATTATGAAGCGACCTTGGCCAAGCAATATGGTATGAAGGCAAATTGGGAGGAGCGACAATTGCTGGGAATGGGCCAACAGATGATCATCGAAGGCGAAGCTGAGTTGGCAATGCCCATATTCCAAAAAGCCACTGTTTTATTTCCCGAATCGAGCAATACTTGGTTTCGCTATGGAGAGGTCTTGGCCAATCTCGAAAAAAAGGAGGAAGCGATATCCGCGCTGAAGAAGTCTCGTACTTTGGATGAGGAGAACTTTCAATCTATTGCGCTTCTACAAAAATTAGGGGAAGATGTTTCTGACCTATTGCCGCAAGTAGAGCTGAGCAAGAAACAGAAAAAAGCCTATGCCGGTGATTATAAGATAGACTTTGGGC
>CAZHOC010000904.1:0-3291 GCA_964534295.1 uncultured Bacteroidia bacterium
GGACATTCGATATTCCCCCATTCGAAATTCCCTAGTCTACGTATGCTTGCATATAAGCAAAATCAGGCGTCAGCTCCCCTTGCCAGAGGATGGCAGCTCTTTGGATGGCTTCAGGTAGGCCAGCAGCGGCTGGACTTTCAGCGCCGAAATCGGCCTGAGCAATGCCGGCGATTAATTCTCCCATGTCTGCACTAAATTGAGCCGAAGCATCAGCAGCAAACTCACAGGGCAAATTGGTCACGGCCATGACCGCAATGCCATCACCTTCAAAACCCATGATTTGCTCGCGACTCGCCGGATTGTAAATAAAGACCGGATCATCGATCCAAGTTTCCTTACTAAAATGTATCGCACCTTCCGGGTCACAAGTGATATCACCAATCACCTCTAGCGTCTGACTTTTTTGATACCAAGCCTCAGCCATATCACGGGTCAACAAACGCGGAAACTCAGGCCCCCAAATGATACAATTCATCCACATGCTGGCATAAGGGAAAATATCCTCCATATCAGACTCAAACTGATCAGGATGCTTCAGATAACGCTGGAAGAAGGCATCATGGTCTAGTTCCTCCCCATCCTTATGGCGGTACATATCGGGTACGTCAAGGACTAGTTTGTAGACTTTATGGCGGTCTCCTTCGGAGAACGTTTGGGCTAATTGCGAGGCACTGATTTCTTCTACGGGGAGAAGGTCGTAAATGCTCTGCGCCCCCGTGCTAGTTTTACCGTTGCCGAGGAAGACCGTGATCAAAGGAGGCAAATCAGCCGGTGTACCAGAGGAAGATATGCGTTCTCCGACGGAGCGAATAATATCCTTGATGAGCGCTAAATCAGCCTTCTCGATGGACTGAGGAATAGCTTGAAAAGGATGCTCAATGCCTCTAAGGGCGTAGCGTTGACCGAGGGTCCACAAACTATCGATCATCCCCGCATAACCCGCGAAATAGGTAAAAGCAGTGATAATGCGCTGCCGATCCGGATGAGTAACAAGCTCATAGTCGATGACCGTGTTTTTGTGTTCCATGAAATGGGCCAGCATCTTACGGTTCTTGACTTGTCCCTTGTGGGTATGCGAAAATATGAGATAGGCCTTTTCGGCTATGATCTGTTCAATTTCGATCTCTTTGAGCCCAAAGATAGGATTGGCCTCGGCCAGGGATTCGTCAATATTCGCCCCCGCATTTTGGTAGTCAACATCCTCAAAGGCCCGCTTTCGCTCCCCTGTTTCAGGATGTAGGGCTGGTTGAACAATAATTTGATGGCCATTTTGTGCCAAAGATTTTACTGCCTTTGGAGTGATGGCTACACGCTCTTCGCCGGTTTTACTGAGGTCTTCACGGCGGATTCCGATGGTATTTTTCATTTGAGTCCCAATTGCAAAGCGAAGGTAATGATTTTATTCAGCAGCGAGCAATCAGAAAAATGTTACCTTTGGGATACAACCAACGTCTGAAACAATATGAAACGAGTACTCATAATCACCATCATCACGCTTGTTGTACTAGGCGGCATCGCCGGTTCGATCGCTGTCTTCGGTACTTTTAGCGATGGTATCCGTTCAGGACAAATCGTCAAGTTTAGTAAGAAGGGAATTGCCTTCAAGACTTATGAAGGTCAGCTCGCTATCCGCGGCTTTGACGAAGGAGACAATGGCGCGATGTCCAATATTTGGGAGTTTTCGGTAGAGCGCAGTGAAATGGAAGTGCGCCAAGAAATCGAAAATGCCATGGAAAAGGGACATGACATTCGCCTACATTATAAGGAATACTTTTTCCAGTTTGACTGGCGCGGAGACACTAAATACTTCGTGTACGATGTGGAAGAAGTGAATGAGTAAGGAATATCGAATGATGAATTTCGAGCCAAGCAGGTAGAAATTCCTTATTCGTCATCCTTTAAAAGAGATTCGCCAATCATGAGGAACATTTTACCTAGTTCCTTGCGGTTGGCTTTTTCCATGTCTAGGCGCGCCACTTCCTCGCGGCTGTATTTGTGATTGCGCTCGACTTTTTCGCTTAATTGCTCGATGAGGTCATCGATTTTTTTGTTGAGCTCGGCACTATTGGCAGCCTGACTTTCGGTCAGATCCTTTTTCAAGTTTACAAACTGCTTTTCGAGATCAGATTGCGCCTCTTCTAGACGTTCCTGCAGTTTGTGAAAGCGTTGCTCTATTTGACGCATTTCACCTCCCATCAGGATATCCTGAATCGCCTTGAATTTATCGTTTTCCGCTTGCAAGGTATCGTTGGTTGCTTTCTCTTTTGCCATTCTTTCTGTGATTTCGCGAGTGCTGGCTTATTGCCAAAGCTTTAAAAAAGTTGGAAGGTCAAGGATACCACTGGGAGAAATTGCCTGATCAGTTTGAAATTGTTTGATCACGGTTTCTGTCTCCGTCCGGAATATCCCGTCCACCTGCAGTTTATATCCTTTGGCTTGCAATTTTTCTTGCGCCGCCATAATCAATGCATTTTGTTCCCCCAGTTTTGCCAAGGGGCCGATTTGTGGGGTGCTTTCACCTTCGGTGGAACGCCCATCCTCAGCTCTTGCGACTTGCTCATTGTTGTAGCCTTCAGCTTTCCACTTTTGTGATTGGACCAATTTGCCCTCCAAATATTTCGCCGCGGCTTTGAGCGATTGATAGCGCTGAATCATTTGTCCAGCTTCCCCATCCGTATTGTCTTCCCGCAATACATCAACCTTTTCCTCCTTCCAACAATAGCGACCATATGATCCAATCTCTTCGCAAAGCTGATGGTAGCGCAACAAGACATCCGGATCATAATAGTTGTGATCGATGCCTTCTGCTGGCTGATAAGCATAAACCGATTCAGGGTGATGGCGCCGATAACTGTCGAACATAAAGAACGCAATCAACGGCAGGCAAATGATGGTGATAATGTAAAACAATCGCTTCATACAGCCCTGAATGATACGAAGATAGGAAATGTAGGCTATTAATGGTTCTTTTTAGCCATCAAATATTCTGAGAACTAAAGCAAAATAGAAAGATATGGCAGATTTTACATTTGTTTTTGAATAATTGTTATTTTGACCAGCTGTGAAAAACCCGAATTATTGAAATATACTCTTATGAAACGACTATTAGCACTACTAAGCGCCATAGCGATGCCTGCCCTGATATGGGCTCAGGACACCGAGAGGGGCTTAGATGATCGAATTAACGATGCCGTGACTCCGATATCAGATGCGGTTTTCAACTTTGTCTTTACGGCGATTCCGGTTCCCGGAACGGAGCTCTCGGTCCCAATTGTATTGATCGTTTTGCTT
>CAZHOC010000905.1:0-3287 GCA_964534295.1 uncultured Bacteroidia bacterium
CATAAGCATCTGGTAAGCCCGCAGCCTTCATGCCTGCTTTGAATTCCTCTATAGAAATGGGGATGTATTGAAGTTCCCTACCGATTCCCTCTGACATGGCGGCTACCACTTCTTTGAAAGTCATTTTTCTGGGGCCAGTCACCGTAATGGTCTGTCCATTGTAGCGGTCATCTACCAGTACTTTGGTCACCACCTCTGCTATGTCGTCAGCATCTACAAAGGGGATATTGGCTTCGGGCATCGGCAGCGCTATTTGCCCGGCAAGCACAAAGTCCAGAAAAGATCCTTCGCTAAAGTTCTGATTGAACCATGAGGCCCTTACCAGGGTGTAGTTGAGTCCTGAATTTGCAATGATTTGTTCACAGGCTTCTGCCTCAGCTTCTCCCTTTCCCGAAAGGAGCACTACTTTTTCGAGTCCTTCCTTCAAAGCAGCCTCAGCCAAAGCAGTGATGGCTTCTTTGGCTCCGGGTACAGCCAGGTCGGGATAATAGACGATATAGGCACGATCCATTCCTTTCAGTGCAGGAGCAAATGTTGAATAATCGTCCCAATCAAAAGCAGGGTTACCCTTTCTTGATCCTACGGTTACATTGTGACCCAATTGCGTGAGTCCTTTGACTACTCGGTGACCAGTCTTACCGGTTCCTCCGATTACTAAGATGTTGTGTTTCATTTTTACTTATTTATTTGAGTTATTAATTTTTGAATGTGATGTTGAGTGCGAGCAAAGCCATGACAAATGACAAGACTGAGAAAAGCATGCGATAGGTATGGAGCTTGTTCCAGTGCGACTCGTAATACTTTCGGAATTCAGCGACTTCTTTCGTGCTGAGTGTTGATATTTTTAATGCCTCTAGCTCATTGTTGAGCGGCACATTTCCCAGGCCGGTGACTCCCACCGTCCCAATGAGGTAGGTCACCGTCGCGAAGAGCAGAAGCCAGAAGCCTTTCGTACTCACACTATAGGTAAGGTAGGTCGAGCAGATGAGGGCGATGAGGCTCCCGAAGAAGACGATGAAGAAGGCTGGGTTTAATATAGCCCGATTGATGTGCTGCATCGTGTACAAATAGTTGAGGTCACTGATCTTTTGTGTACCTGGTATCACGGACACTGACCATGCATAGAACAGTCCCGCGGAGAGTCCTGTGAGGATCACAGCAGTGTTGTGTGATAGGTTTTGTATAGGTAGTTCCATGATTAAAATATTTCTTGTGTAAAAAGCCATTTTTCTAGTGTGGTGTATTCCTCGTTGGTCAATCGGATGTCATCGCCTTTTGGCATCTTCCGCTCCTGGAAGACCATTCGGTAGATCTTCTTTGCTCGCTTTGAAATGTTCTTCTCTTTAAAGACCATCAGCGGGTTTTGCTTGCGATGGCAGACATTGCATTTCATGTCGAGGATCTCAAGGGCCTGCTTCTGCAGCGCAAGGTCAGCAGCATATACCCGCCTCTGATTTTGCGTCGTAGCCTCTCCTGGATTATCAAAGGAGCTGAAGAGCATCAGCGCCGCTGTAATTGCCCCTAGCCATATGATTGTGTTGAGCTTTGCTTTCATTTTGTTCGTGATTGATTACGAGTGTAAAATTGAAAGCCGGGGAAGCCCTATGCTTGACACTTTGTGCCAAACATTTGACACTTTAAGCCAAAATGGATTTTTGTGCTATGATTTGCGAAATTCGACGGGGGAGCGCCCTGTCCAGCGCTTGAATGCCCGGTTAAACGCACTTTGCTCGGAGAACCCGGTTTCAAACGCAATTTCTGCGATGCTTCGGGATGATTTCTTCAGCAGGTAAGTCGCAACGCCTTCCTGCGTCTTCTTGATAAGGTCTCTGTAAGAGATTCCCGCGTCAGATAATCTTCGGGTCAGGGTGCGGTTACTCATCCCCACTTGCTCTGCGATGTGATGAATGCTGGGAATACCGCTGGGAAGCGCATCCTTGATCAGCTTTTCTACATCGAAGGCGAGTTTACTCCCCGAAACTTCGAGCCCGTTGGTTTCTTCTTCCACGCGTTGTACCAGAAATTGGTTGATGCTTGAATCGGCTTTTGCGGTCCTGATTCGTAGGTCAGCAGTTTTGTAGGTGATCGCATAGTGGGGCTGGTTGAAGTAGATCGGACATTGAAAAGCTTCTTTGTATGAAGTGAGGTCGGTAGGAGGGGCATGTTTGAAAGCCACCTGGGTAGGGAAGATGGATTTCTCTGGCATGGCTTGAAGGACGACAACTGTTGCTGAAAGGCTGGCTTCGGTTGACAGCTCTAAACCTCTTCGGTGCGCTTCCCGATTTAGATGGACATGTGAAAGCTCTCCTTCTTCTTTGATCTGCCACATAAACGTGTTGGACAGCAGCTTGAAGTAGCGTTCGCTTCTTTCAAAGATCTCACCGGCCCATGAGCAGGTGCGCCACGAGAGGCCCAGCACGCCATAGTCTTCAATCTTCATTTGCTGGCCCACCCGCACCCCATATCCGGGCCCCAGCTTTTCATCGAGGAGTTCATGCAGGCTAAAAAACTCATCCGCAGGAATGGCTTGCAGATCATCTATGGTATCGATCGGGGTAGGCAAGTTCATAAAATCTTCTCGCCTCATACCTTCTGCAATGGCGCAGTTAAGCATTTTACGGTACAGGCTGATAGAGAAGTAATTCATGGCGAAACTAAGATAAGAAATCATGGAAGATCTCA
The DNA here is from genome assembly GCA_964534295.1 of uncultured Bacteroidia bacterium. Lineage (GTDB taxonomy): Bacteria > Bacteroidota > Bacteroidia > J057 > J057 > JBCAWW01. The sequence goes on from CAZHOC010000905.1 coordinate 2,683, forward strand.
ATACCACAACCCATGGAAGGAATAGTCGCTTGCGGAAGCGGCAGATTGGCGATCGGATTTACCTGAAACTCGCAGAAAGCACGCTGGCGCATGCTCTCCAACCTTTGTTGGGCTTATTCTTTACTTTTCATCGAGTGTAAAGGGTGTTTTTTGGGATGATTCTCTAACCCGAGTCTCAGACAAAGCATCTGTGTACGTAAATAAAGAACCTAACTTTTATTAAGAATTAACAACAGTTGTACCTCCTAAAAGGTCATGTCCGCACCGTTTTTCAGATCCGAAAATCAATAATATATTGGCTAAAGAAAGAAACTGACCAATTATCGGAATTTGACCTAACAGGAAATAAACTCCATATCTCTTTAAAAGGTGCTCTTTAATTCCGGGTAGCTCACCGGATAACGTTACGATCTTTATACCCAAAGCTCTTTTGCCAATAGTTTGACCACTTTTGGTAAGTAACTTACCATTGAGTACTGTAAATAACATAATACCAACTAGTCCCATCAATAATGAGTAAGTAAGCGAAGGTTGATTGCCATTTGAGATGTCATCATATGCGCCTGTGAGAAATATGATTGGCATGACAATCACCATCATAATGA
>CAZHOC010000906.1:0-3284 GCA_964534295.1 uncultured Bacteroidia bacterium
AATAATTGTAGCAACAGCGCTCCCCCAACATAACGATGGGCGAAAGTTTGCATCCGATTCAGCGTAGTTAGTTTATTCTAAATTTTAAAATAGGGAATATTTCCCTGAACCGCTAAATCAATTACCACAAGGCATCCTGCAAATGTTCCCAAACTTCTGCAGGCAAATTGTCCCCATTGAAGATTGCAATCCCTTCTGCCCCACCCTGCCGGGACCGCTGAACCGCTTTTTGTAGCTGGGTGCCCTTTTGGAGCGCAGGCATAAAAAGTCCAGTATGAAGCGTGAATCGATTGGCAATATCATTTACTCCACTAGCCGTGGAACGCTTAATCCAGTTAAGTCCCTCATTGTAAAAACTGTGATAAATCATAGGGAAGACCTTATCTAAACGCCAATCATCCCAAGACTGCCGCACCAATTTGCGAGCGAGATCTGGATAAGGGAATACCGCCGCTGATAGAATCTTATTTTCAGCATGTACTTGGCCCGAGATAGCATTGACAATCCTCGTCACCTGATCATAGCGGTACTGTTTCCAGGCTTGATTGGCACTCGGATCTTCCATTTCAAGCGGGTCTATGCCGGCAAGGGTTTTGAAATTAGTTCGGCATACCTGGCAGTAGCAATAATCATAAGGCGGTAATTCTTCCTTTTGCACTAAACCATACTTATCCCAAAGAGCTCTGGGCAGAATGACATCGCAATAGCGCACATAATCGAGGTGGATACCATCTAAGCCTTCCACGGCGAGTAAGCCAGCCACCTTTTGGTGTAGAAAGTCAAGCGTTCCGGGACGGGAAGGACACAACCAACGATAATAGCCGACATAGGGTGGCGCATCTAAGACAGACTTGCCTTCTCGACTGACACTATACAATTCAGGTTTTTCTGCCTGCAATTGCTTTTCACCTGGCTGGTTGAGCGTCCACATCCAAGCATGCACTTCCAGTGATTGCGTCTTGGCTATTGGGATTACCTTCTTGAGCAAGTCTGGGCCTGCATTGATCAAAATGCCTTTAAAGCCAGTCTGCTTGATACGTGTAAAAAGGTTCTGCCAATCTTGCGCCGATTTATCTTTATTGCCGTGCAGCCATACATAGTGCTGCCCTCGAATGGAAAACTCATCCTCAAGCAAGAGCAAATTTGAAGCGGCAGTTGCAAGGCCAGCTTGGCCTAATTTTTTGAGTGCGTATCGTCTGTTCATAGGGGTAGGAAGAATAATTTGCCCTCTTGGTTTATGACCCACTGCCCTTTTCCTTGGGTTGAGGGAATAGAAATTTCGTATTGGTGTGGAGTGGCTGCTAGTTTTAGTTTGAGGTCATCTGGAGCTTTCAGCACCTTTAACTCCTGAGCAAAATGGCCATGCTTAAAGCGATATTCTCTTTGCTGATAATATAGCTCCCAGAGTTGGGCTTTTTGTTTTCGGTCTCCATCTTCGATGAACGCAACTTCCCCTGCCTTTTTGGTCGAAAATTGTAAATACCCCCATTTCTCAGGCATATGCATATTGATTTGGCCCTGAGGAGACCACACCCAATTACTCTCAGGCAGTGCTTTTCCGGTCTTTGGATCCTGCTTTTTTTGGTAGCGGCCTTGCCGAACGCTCCACTCCCATTGTACTCTTGAAAAATTGATGCGCCATTGCTCACCATCTTTGGGAACGCGTTTGGGAGAAGCGCACTCTAACAAAGATCGCCAAGGAAAAAATATCTCTACCTGCCAATATTGATCGGTATCGCTGGGATCATTGAGGGTTCCTTCCAGATAAACCGCAGATTGCACCCCTTCTATATCCCAAGCAGTAATGGCAGGCCCACCATCGCGATAAGGTTTGGCCATCAGTAAATCCCACTCGGTGCCAAGGGCATTGATTTCGTATTCATAGTACAGATGCCCATCTCCATCCGGATCGATGAAGATTTCGAAATCATTGTCTTTAAAGATGACGGATTCTCTTTCCGTTAGGGAAGCCTGGAGCTGAGGCTCATCGAGCCGTGCAAGGAAGTAAAGTCCCGATTGATCCCAGAGCATTTTGAGACGGGTATCGTAAGGCGCTTTTTTGTCTGGATTGCCTTCGATATCGATAAAGCTTTCTGTCCAAGGGACTTGCTCCCAAACCGCTTCGCTTTTGCCATCGATGAGCGGAGCACTGGCTGCCTGATAGCAAATATAGTGTCGGGGACTGAAGCTAATCAGCCCAATTATAGCACAGAGAAAAGCGTTCATATAGCCATTTTTTAAGCAAAAATTCGGCACTACCCATCTTGGATTCTAGCGGAGCAGGACCAAATCACTTATCATGACAAGAAATATACACCCAGTCCTCCGCCGATCAAAGCACCTGAAACCGTTGCCAATAAATTAACAGAATCATTGGTTAGAATATCCGCTCGTTGTAGGGTAGCACCATAGACCGAGTCTAGTAAGTTCCCGGCTATACCAGCGAGCAATACCGGTAAAATCAACTGAGCGTTCCCGACTAGGGCTGCATAAACTAAGGCTACCAAAAGGCTTCCCCCTACTCCCAGAAGTGTACCCTCCAAACTGATCACTCCATCGAGACCACGTTTCCCCGGCTTTAAAGTCAAAATCTCTAGATAGCTTCGGCCATAGATATTGCCGAGCTCGGAGGAAAAGGTATCTCCCATGGCTGTAGCAAAGCTTGCCGCTAAGGCAGCCAGCCAGATAGGCGCGTATTCAGGCAGACACCAAGCCCAAAAGCCACAGATACCCGCCACGCCACCGTTAGAGAAAGCATGCCGGACAGAGCGTTTCCCTTCGTTTTCTTGGGCGAGTCCGAGGGTCTGCTTTGCAGAACGCTTATGATGGGAGGCCCAAGTCCCCAATACAAAAAAGAGAAGCAATAGGGCCAAAGCTTCAAAGCCACCACCCACAAAAATGCCCAATGCAATCAATCCGCCCGTCAAACTGCCGAGTAAATCAATTTTGCCGGAGGCAAAGCTCAAGATGACAAAGAGACTGATCGAAGCTAAGCCCCAATACAAAAGAGGCGGCTCAACAAATTGCGGATTTTGCCAGCTTAGGAAACCCAAATAGGCATTGATCATGACCAAAATTACGGCGATAGTCAGGTGTGAAGTCCGCATATTTCTAATTTGGCCCAAAACCACTAAAATGCAAAACACCTGTCCATGTTAAGACAGGTGTAGCAGAAGCTCGCTAGCTCAACGGCGGCTGAACGCCGAGGAGCGAGAGGAGTGCGATCGTCGTCGAGGTAGAAAACTTCGCTATCCATGGGGTTGTTCGATTGGCTGCGACCAAAA
>CAZHOC010000907.1:0-3284 GCA_964534295.1 uncultured Bacteroidia bacterium
ACCATTCAAAAATTCAATAAATCAACAATTCTTAATCTGCTTCGCAGAACGCTTCTATCGTTCCACGAAGTGGTAGGAAATAAAAAGAGGTTGAAAATCACGAGATGCTAGCGTCCTAAGCCTAGGCGAGAATCATAAGATGTGTATATTGCAGTCAATGAAATATTGGCAGCAAAAGGGGCCGCTCTGGCTCTTGGTATTTATAATTTTTGGTAGCGCTGGTGCCTGTAAACCTAAGCCTTCTCCTCCTAATTCTACCAAGGATACACCTGTCGTAGTGGAAGAAAATACCTTCCAACTTCCTGATGAAGATAGCGCTTCTTTAAATGATTTAGTGCAGCCTTCTACTCAGTATTTGGTGAGAGATAGTAGCCTATTTGATTTCTTTAAAATTGACGAAACGGGAATCTATTTTTTTGCTGATCCCAAAGAAACTAATCCGCTGGAGGCCGAATTTGTCATCTTCCCCAATGAATTTGCCACTACCATGAAAATGTTCCGGCATTTTCCTCTTGATAGTATGGTGGCCTTTTGCCGGGAGAAAAAGCGTTCGGCATGGCCGGAACGCTTTAAGAAACTGCCCTTGGCTTCGCGCTTTTATTATAAGGAAGGCAAAATCGCTCCCCTATCTGGGCTAAAAGTCGCAATAGATCCTGGGCATATGGCAGCGACAGCAGAAATCGCGGAAATAGAAGGTAAGTACATGAAGATGTACGCAAATGCTAAGCAAGGACGCCCTGCTATTCAATTTCATGAGGCGAACCTAACGCTAGCAACTGCTCATCTCATCCGTCAGCAGCTAGAAGCGATGGGCGCAACGGTTTTAATGACCCGTACGCAGCCAGGAGTGGGCGTAACAGGTTTGACTTGGGAAGCCTGGCGATCTAGCAATGCCTTAGAAGACAGCGTCAAAAGACTGCGTAAGGAAGGCGAAATCAGTTGGAAGAAGGCTCGCTGGTGGCGCAAATCAGCTGAGGAAAAGGATATCATGAAGCGTTTTTATACGCCGATGGATCTTAGGGCGAGAGCAAAAATGATCAATGATTTTCAGCCGCATCTAACTTTGATCATCCATTATAATGTAGACTCCCCCAACTGGGAACTGCGTGATGAGGATGGATACTTTACGCCTACTGACCAAAACTATCTAATGGCTTTTACCCCCGGTAGTTTTATGAATGGAGAATTGAATAAGCTCGAAGATAGGGTTGCTTTCCTGCGGCAGATAATCTCCGATGATGTAGCTGAGTCTATCCGTTTATGTGATGCTTTTGTCAGGGCTTCAGTCGCGGAGACAGGTGTGCATATTGTGAGTCCTGCTTATCCACTTTCTTACCTGCATCGTGCTTCCATCTTGACAGATAAGCCAGGAGTATATGCGCGAAATCTTTCTCTTACCCGCCTTATCGCTGGCCCAGTTTGTTATGGCGAGAGTCTCAATCAGGATCATCAGGAAGAGAGTTTAGCCCTAAACCGCCGCGACCTCGAAATCGAGGGAATACATACCTCTAGCAGGCTAAAAAGTGTGGCTAATGCATACGTTAAGGCGGTGCTCGAATTTGTGAAGGATTGAAAAAGTATCTATCTTCGAGCCTTTAATTTCTAGACCTTTTTATCATATAAGATTACCACCGTGGACCTAACGGAAATTTTATTTCTTTTGATGGTTTTCTCCCCTCTAGTGGGAGCAATCCTCATTCCGGCGCTTTCGCGAGGCGAAAATCCCGGAATGGCCCGGCACCTCGCCCTTTGGACTTCTATGGTCTCTTTTGTGGTGAGCATTTGGTTGTACTTTCAGTACACAGGAGCTGCAGGTGCAGAAGGTAGTGGGGAGTTTCCCTTCTTCTTCCAGCATGACTGGCTTAGTTATGGTGGTCTAGATATTAATTTCACCATGGGGATGGATGGGATTTCTGTCTATCTAGTTATGTTGACCACTCTTTTGTTCCCTTTGACCATTTATTTCTCTTGGGGATCCATCACGAAGCAGGAACCTGCCTATTATGCCCTTCTGCTATTGCTGGAAGTAGGCGTTATTGGTTTCTTTCTCTCCTTGGATATGTTACTCTTCTACGTATTCTTCGAGATGGTATTGATTCCGATGTACTTCTTGATCGGGATCTGGGGTGGAAAAGATAGAGTATATGCTTCGGTAAAGTTCTTCCTTTATACGCTCGTAGGCTCCCTTTTGATGTTGATTGGTATTATTTACCTCGGCCTCAATGTAGCAGATGCTCCTGAGCTTGCAGGCATTAGCTTTACTACTGATTACGAACTCATTCGTCAATACTCGAATCTGAGTCTCACGGAAGAATATTGGCTCTTTGCGGCTTTTGCCTTGAGCTTTGCGGTCAAGGTCCCCCTCTTCCCGGTTCATACCTGGCTGCCAGATGCGCACACCCAGGCCCCTACCGCGGGTTCGGTAATCCTAGCAGGGGTGCTCTTAAAAATGGGTACTTATGGTTTGATTCGCTACTGTTTGATTCTGTTCCCACAAGCTTCTATTGATGCCGCTCCATTTATGGCTGCGATGGCTGTGATCGGCATTATTTACGGAGCGATGGCTGCGATGGTGCAAACAGATGTCAAAAAGCTGGTCGCCTATTCTTCGGTATCCCACCTTGGCTTTATTGTTCTCGGAATCTTTGCCTTTACAGAAGAAGGACTAAGCGGTGCGATCATGCAGATGGTCAACCACGGTATCGCGACAGGTGGTCTCTTCCTTTTGGTAGGGATGATTTACGATCGTCGTCATACCCGTGCTATCAAAGATTTCCAAGGGGTAGCGAAAGTGATGCCCAAGTTCACCTTCCTCTTCATGATCACCATGATGGCTTCTGTAGGACTGCCGGGGCTTAATGGCTTCGTAGGTGAGTTCTTGGTATTGATGGGCTCATTTAAGTCGAGCTACATCGGAGGAATTTTTGCCGTACTAGCCGCGACTGGTGTGGTAATTGCAGCTGTATATTTATTATGGATGTTCCGCCGCGTTATGTTTGGCGAGCTAGATAAAGAAGAAAACCGCCAATTGATCGATCTAAATGGTCGCGAGGTAGCAGTTATGATGCCTTTAATCATCTTGATGTTTTGGATGGGGCTATATGCCACACCTTTCCTCAAGCAGATTGGCGTAAGTTCAGATAAGTTAGTGGAATCTTTCGAAAGCGGTGCTGCGACCAACGATCAGGCACTCAACGAAGCGGAAGCTATTGAAGTAGCCTCTGGCGTTGATGAATGGCGAGAAGGAGCCGGTACAAACTAGGCAACAAGTATTATTCCTAAAA
>CAZHOC010000908.1:0-3052 GCA_964534295.1 uncultured Bacteroidia bacterium
ATATTCACAAAGAATGAGTGGCTTTTGGTTGGCAGTATCACCGTAGGCTGCGATGCGGTCAGGATAATGGTACATAGGTGCCTGAATGTCCGAAAATGCAGTATTTTGGCTCATTTCATATTGAATTGGCCGACTCGGGTCGCGCTCTTTTAGCCAAGTATAAAGGGATTCAAAGTTGACGCCATAACCAGCCTCATTGCCCAAGGACCAAGTAATGATAGAAGGATAGTTTTTATCACGCTCTACCATGCGTTGGAGGCGATCCATATGGGCAGCTTCCCAATTGGGACGATTGCCAAGAGTAAGTTCAGGATCATCAATATTGAGTCCATGGGATTCGATATTAGCCTCGTCAACAACATACAGACCATATTGGTCACAGAGTTCGTAGAAGCGTGTGTCATTAGGATAATGGGCCGTACGAACCGCGTTGATATTGTTTTGCTTCATCAATTCAATATCCTTGATCATGGAAGCCTCATCAATTACATGTCCTTTGACTGGATCGTGCTCATGCCGATTGACGCCCTTGACGCGGATTACCTGCCCATTGACTTTTAGGTTGCCGTCTTCAATCCTTACGTCTCTAAAGCCTATTTTTTGCGTTATGCTTTGCAGAACGTTTCCTTCTGCATCTTTGAATAATAGCCAAAAATCGTAAAGTTGAGGCACCTCAGCTGACCAAGCTTTGACCAAGGGGATTTCGAGCTCATCCACCTGATATTGCTTGATCGCTTCTTCTCCCTCCAATTGGATGAGGTGCTTATAATGAACGTATAAGTTGGTATCGCCACTGAGCACTCTAAGCTCCAGATTGTAGAGGCTGTCCAAATCATTTTCAAAATTCTCTAACCCAATGACCGGATTAATGGTGGCCTTCTGAGTTTTTGGGTCCCAATGAGCATCTACTTCATAATCTCTAATTGATACTTTGGGAATGGCATACAAAAATACATCACGTTCAATCCCACTGATGCGCCAAAAGTCTTGGCCTTCTAAATAGCTACCATCGCTCCAACGGAATACCTGAAGGGCCAATAGATTTTCTCCTTCCTGTACATAATCCGTAATCCGAAACTCAGCGGGTAATTTAGAACCTTGACTGTAGCCTACTTTTTTGCCATTGATCCAGAGGTAAAAGGCCGACTTTACCGCTCCAAATTTGAGGATGATTTCTTTCTTAGCCCAGCTTCGCGGAACGCTAAAAGTATGGCGATAGGAGCCAACTGGATTATAATCATCTGGAATAAAAGGTGGATTGGCCGGGAAGGGGTATTCTTCATCTAGGTAGTGTGGCACATCATGCCCTTCAAGCTCCCAGTTTGCGGGAACGGGTATCGTCTCCCAAACTTCCGCAAAACTGCTTTGATGAAAATTAGGAATCGTATCTGCTGGTTTGCGAACCAATTTAAACTGCCAATCTCCATTGAGTTTTTGGATAAATTGAGAAGCCTCCGGATTGCCAACTTTGGCTAAGGCGGTGCTTTCATAAGCCCAGAAATGAGCTCTGGGAGCAAGTTTATTGATGGCAAATACCTGCTCATTCATCCAATCAGGAGGACTAGTTTGGCAGGCAGCGATAAAAAGTAGAATAGCTAGTAGTAGGCGCGAGTAGTACATCTATTTTTGCAAACGGTAGAGTCTTCGCTCAGCCGTCTGTTCATCGATGGCCAAGCCCAATATTTGGGTAGGACCAGTAGCGACAAATGCCTCAAAATAGTAATTGACTACTTCTTGACTTTCTTGCCAGGCGCTGCTGCCCGCTTCCCGAAAGCTCAAGGTATAAAAATTGAGCGATTGTGCAGGATTACTACCATCAAATCTTTTGAAGCGCATGGCCATGACACTAGCGTTCGGCAGAGCCAGAAAACTATCAAAAATGTCCTGTGATAATAAATCAGCGGTGGTGCCACCGTCGGTGCTGAGATATAAGCGTTCTGCTAAGAAATACACACTATCTTCACTCAAAAATTGATAAGACCTTGGAGAAAAGGCCCCAATCGGTGCAGAAGACCAACTTTCGCCTCCATCTTGGGTTTCATACCATCGGTTACCATCAGCAGCCAAAACAAAACCTCTTTGATCATCAATAAATTGGATACTTTGATTATCAGCTCTTGCGGCAAAGGAGGCACTTTTTGGTTCTACCCCTTCTACCAATTCCCAACTAGCGCCGCCATCTAGGCTGCGATAAAATTCGTTTGGTAGCCCTTGCACAATGGCAAATCCATCAAAACCGTCGATAAAGTATAAGTCACTTACAGGGATTTCGAAATCTAATACGATACCTATATTCCAGTTTTCGCCAGCATCACTTGTTTGGGCGATATAAACAGTAAAAGGTTCATCTGAGCCATTGCCTGTGTGATAACTGATAATGCCCTCTTGATAGTTTTCAAAGGAGATAGCGTCTACTATTATTCCTTCCTGCGGAGAACGCTCAGTCCAGAAACGGCCGCCGTCATCGGAAAACCAAATGCCTTCGCCAAAAACAATCCCTTCATTGATATTGAAAAATGTGAGTTCGTTTTGAATCCCTACTGGCAGTACGGATAACTCTGCAATATCCCAGCCTTCCAATTCCGGAGGCCAGTTACTTACTACATTGGTGTTAGGATCAGGGCAGCCTACTAATAACAGAAGGCTGGGCAATAAAAGGAATAACAAAAAGCGCATAGTATTAGCGAATCAAGGTTACGGTGCCGCTCTTTGTATAAGATAGATTGTTTTCGCCAATACCGGTAATTTTGTATACGTAAACTCCTTCGGGAACGGGTGTACCATCGTAAGTTCCGTCCCATTCAAAGTCGGGATTGTTGGATTCGTAAATCTTCATACCCCAACGCGAATAGATTTCAACATTGAGACTACGAATACCATAGTAGCCCACGATGAAGTTTTCATTGTAGTTGTCTCCATTGGGAGTAAAACCTGATGGCACGTGGAGGCTTACGTTTTCGATGAGAATACTGGCAAATGCAGTGTCGGGACACTCCTGCTCAGAGAAGGCAATGAGCCTGATATCATATTCTCCGGCTGAGGGGTATATGTG
>CAZHOC010000908.1:3064-3282 GCA_964534295.1 uncultured Bacteroidia bacterium
AGTAGGATTCTCATCATTACTGCCCAAGCCCCAGCCAAAATCCCAAATGTAGGTACTAGCTCCGGTAGACTGGTTGGTAAAGTTTACGGTTTGGGGAGCCCAGCCTTGAGTTGGATCGAAGGTGAAAGCTGCTTCTGGAAATTCAAAGCGAACGTCAACTGTAATAGAAGCAGTTGTGCCCGCACAAGCTCCCGTATAAGCAGTCGCTTCAATCGTTA
>CAZHOC010000909.1:0-3280 GCA_964534295.1 uncultured Bacteroidia bacterium
GGATCCATATGGAGTATCTAAATACGCTGTGGAGCTAGACCTCAAAGCAGCTCATGAAATGTTCGGTCTTGACTATGTCATCTTCAGACCTCACAACGTTTATGGGGAAAACCAAAACATCGGGGATAAATATCGCAATGTAATTGGCATTTTCATGAACCAGATCATGCAAGACAAGCCCATGACCATTTTTGGGGATGGTGAGCAGACCAGAGCCTTCAGTTATATCGATGATGTGGCGATCCCAATTGCCAATTGTGTAGATATTCCGGAAGCCTACAATGAAATCTTTAACATCGGAGCAGACAAGCCATATACGGTTAACGAACTATCTCGTGTTATCTCTGAGGCTATGGGTGTTGAACCAAATATTAAGCATCTCCAAGCGAGAAATGAAGTGGTTGATGCCTATGCAGATCATAGTAAAGCACATCGGGTATTTGGCAAAGGTGCTGGTGTGAGCTTGCGTGAAGGGATCGAAAAGATGGCCGCATGGGCTAAAGTAGTAGGTGCTCGTCAGAGTGCAGAATTTGGCAACATTGAGATTTACGAAAAGCTCCCCCAAGGTTGGGAAGTAAAAGTGCCAAAATAATTAAGACTTCCTCCTAATCCTTCTCATTGTTTGCCAGATGGCGACAAATAAAAGTAGGGCAAAACCAAGCCCATAGAATAGCAGCTCTTGCCCTCGGGCGAGGGCTGTTTCATTTTGCCAAAGGCCTAGCCTATTCTCTTGGGCCAAGGACTCTGCTTCATAGTATTTATCCAAACGTTCGATCCTATACTTGCCGTAGACCTTTGCATATCCCTCTTCGATTAGTTGTAGATTGAGGTCGCGTTCCATGAAGTGGACATACCTAAGATAGCGGCCATATCGATCTGTGTCTGCAGAAAAAGCATCTGTTTGCAGCTCCACTTGTTTCCCTCCGATTAAGCTCTTTAGTCGCTGCTTGGCCTCCTCCGCATAATAATCTTCATAGTAAAGTTCAGGGGTATCGATACCCAGCATCCTTACCTTACGCCCATCCTCTAAGCCAAAAGTATCGCCATCAGATACATAAGCGACCTTTACCCTTTCTGCTTTTAGGCAAGGTAAAAACAGAAAAAGGACCAGTGTCCACGAAAATATTGCTCTGATTAGTGGCATTAAAACCTTGATTAGAAGCTGTTTGATTAGCTCAACAAGCTGAGAATAAAATTCGATAAATTAAAGTGACACTGCGCTTGTTAAAATTCCCATTGCTGGCTTCAGTCATGATTTTTCTTGCTCGAAAGAAAAATTATTCAGATTTTTTTGCAAATTATCTGACTCACTAACCCCTAGTATCATGAGTTTATTAGAAATCATCGTTACCATTTTAATTCCCCCATTGGGAGTAGCCATGCGTTATGGCCTTTCTGGAAAATTTTGGCTCAATTTGATTTTAACCATACTAGGTTATGTGCCTGGTCTAATCCATGGTTTTTATGTGTTGGCGAGTAAGCCGCAAACTAATTAGCCTTAATTGGTAATCCACTTATAAAAAGAGCGATCGATGATTACATAAATCACCGATCGCTTTTATTCTTTTAAAAGTAGGCTTTAGCCTATTTTACTGTATCATAATTTTGGTGGATACATTTTGGCCATTTTTTGTTTTGAGTCTCAGGATATAAGCTCCCGGAATCAGCTCTTGTCCTAAGTCTACTTCTAAGCGACCGAAATCATCGGAGCTCAATTGAGCTTTGTAAACTACTTGTCCAATAGGATTGAGCAGGTTTAGCTCTAAGTCTGTCCGCGGATCAAGCTTGCTCAAAATCGCAAACTGTCCATCAGATGGGTTGGGATACACTACCGCTTGATTTAGGCGATAAACAAAACTCAACTCTACTACAGGACTTAGGCTAAAGCTACCATCAAAATCGACCTGCTTAAGACGGTAGCGATTAAGACCAATCGCTGGATTTACGTCTAAAAATCGATATGACAAAGCTTCATCGCTATTACCTGCACCATTTACGAGCCCTAATGACTGCCAAGTTTGACCGTCATTGCTTCTCTGTACATCAAAATGGGCATTATTTTTTTCACTGGCAGTGATCCAATTCAATTCAATTTGGTCTTGGAGTAGCCTACCATCAAAGGATAGTAGTTCGATGGGAAGTGTACCCACAGGATACTCGTTGAAGGCCGTCAAACCAACCCCAGAGGCATTGATTACAGAATTGACGGCACCTACAGGGGTTGAGTAGCTAATGCTTGTGATCCCAGTAGGAGCTCCAGAAAGGGTAAGCACTATATCACTACCACCGGCTATAGAGACGCCAGTTACGGTTGCTGCAGTTCCATTTAGAATAAAATAGGATTCGATGCCCGCATCAGCAGTCAATACATCAGAAAGAGGGGTGTAAAGAGTAATCTCAGTTGCTCCGGTGATTGCTGCGCCAGAGATGGTAGGAGTGGCAATATCAGCGGAAGGCCCCCCATATACATCGCGATTCACGAAGAGGTAGCTAATATCTCCTAGCTTCTCATAGCCATTGACATAGGAGTAATGCACATTGTCAGTATGATGCTGCAAAGTGTTGGTACTAATTAATTCCATTTCAGGGATAGAATCAGCAAGTTGACGCTGAGCTTCCTGAATAGGGAGGGTATTGTTAAAACTGAAATACGCCCCATCTCTAATTTGAACCATATAGTATTGATCTACAGTGTAATCCTCTTTGAGATCACTAAAGAGACCCGCAAATTGCGATTTATAAGTATCCGTTGACTCACCTGTATCGGCTTCGTTTTCTCCTTGGAACCAGAAAAATCCTCTCACTTTTTGATCACCACCCGTTTGAAGTAAGCGAGTCAAGGTCTTACCATACTGAGTGCTAAAGTCATCGTGATCAGCATCGTTTCTAGTGAAGAAAGTCAAATGCTTACCGCCCCAACAACCGTTGAAGATTGCTACTGGCACTGACTGATTGTCAATGATGTTTTTGGCTAGCTTCATGCCCCACTGGCCCGTATTACCATCGCTCAATAGACCACCATCACCGTGGCCAACATGCCAATCGATGAAGTTTACATTGAAGTTGACGCTTCGACCGTAAACTCTAATATAAGAGGAGGCATCTACACTAGCGCTTCCATCATACATAGGGGCCTCCCCATTGGACTGACCATAGATGATATACATATCACCAGCAACGACTGAGTCGGCTGATTGGATCATGTTTTCAGCACCATTGTAGCCAAATAGTTCGAACTTATAATTATTCAATTCACCTGGAATATCATAGGTGATTGAAA
>CAZHOC010000910.1:0-3274 GCA_964534295.1 uncultured Bacteroidia bacterium
TGGAGATATCTCTCAATATTGGGAATGTCCTGATCTGTTCCCCCTAAGGAGCCCTAGAGGCGAAGAAGTTTGGGTTCTCCTTATTTCTGGTCCGGGAGCTAAGCATGAGGACTTTGGTATGCAGTATTTTCTGGGCGCATTTGATGGGAATACCTTCCAGAGTTTTGATGCCCAAACCCGATATCTGGATTGGGGAAGAGATTGTTATGCAGGAATTACTTATCAGCATACAAATCTCGATTCCCAGGCCCTCTTTCAGTGTTGGATGAACAATCATCATTATTCTTCCCAAATTCCGACCCAACCATTTCGTGGCATAATGGGCATTCCCAGATACCTAGAGTTGATAGCCGATGAAAATGGAGAATATCAAATCAGGCAGCAATTTCCTGAATCCTTAAAAGAGAAGCTATCCTTAGCGTATTCCTTGGAAAAGCTGCTATTGGATGCCCCATTATCGGTTTCAAGTCCCTCGCTTTCATATCTGATTGATTTGGCAATAGATTTTCGAGATTGCCCTCAATTTAGGATAGACTTTTTGCAGTCTACCTTCGGTGAACGCGTGAGTCTGGTCTTAGACCGTAAGAAGGCACAGCTTCAGTTTTTTCGCGCTCAAGGCGGAGAAACTAGCTTTTCTGAAGCCTTTCCAAATACGACAGCCCATCATTATCCAATTCCTGAGCAGCTCAGTCTCCAAATTCTAGTTGATGTCTGCACCGTAGAAATCCTGCTTGATGGAGGGAAAATGGTCCTTAGCCATCTGGTTTTTCCCCGAGAAGATGCAAGAGGCATTAGCCTTGTCGGGATCAATAGCTTAGTTCGTTCATTTAGCCTTCACGCCCTTAATCCATCCAAACCATGAGAAGTCTTAAACTCATCGCCTTTTACTCTGTACTACTCGCTTTCACAGCGATGTACCTAGGGCCCTTTTTGTTTTCTATTTCAATCTCATTCAACGCAGACAAAGACGTATTTGAATGGCCTATTGAGTTCTTCCCTTCTGACGTTACCTTGGAAAACTACAAAGCGGTGTGGAATGAACTTCCATTTAGTACTTGGCTGTTCAACTCAGTGCTTATCACTACTATCCAAACTGTAGCCAACATCTTCTTTTCTGCATTAGCGGGTTTTGCTTTTGCTCGTTTAGAGTTTAAGGGCAAAAACCTTCTTTTCAACCTATTGCTGAGTAGTTTGATGATCCCAGGTATCATTCTGCTGGTTCCCAAATTTATTGTACTCAATGAATTTGGCATGATCAATACCTATGCAGGCATCATCCTCCCGGGACTGGTGAGTATCACCAATATTTTCCTCATGAAGCAGTTTTTTGAAACGATACCGAAGGATTTAGATGAGGCTGCGCTCATCGATGGTTGTTCCTACTTTAGGATGTTTTGGCAATTATTCCTTCCCATTTCTAAACCAGCACTTGCTGCTGTTGCAATATATACCTTTCAAGGCTCATGGAATGAATTTCTTTGGCCGGTTATTGTAACCGTTACTGAAGACATGTACACCCTGCCTCTCGGTATGGCAAGCCTAAAAAGCGAACTACTTACGGATTGGCCTCTCTTAATGGCAGGTACTATCCTCATATCTCTGCCGACTTTAGGCATTTTCATCTATTTCCAAAAATACTTTGTGCAAGGCGTAGCCAGCTCAGGCCTTAAAGGCTAATCTCCAAACCCAAGCCCTAAAATTATGGCAAGTATATCACTTACAAATATTCGCAAAGTCTATCCTGGTGCAGAGCGTGCCACGATAGAAAATGCCAACCTAGAAATCAAAGACAAGGAATTTATCGTGCTGGTAGGTCCTTCCGGCTGTGGTAAATCCACCCTTTTACGTATGATTGCCGGATTAGAGGAGATCACAGGAGGGGATTTGATGATTGATAACCTACAGGTGAATGAGTTATCCCCTAAAGATCGAGACATTGCTTTTGTGTTTCAAAACTATGCACTCTATCCCCACATGACGGTCTATGATAATATGGCCTTTGGGCTCAAATTGAGAAAAGTGCCTAAAGCCAAAATTGACCAATTGATACAAGAGGCAGCTAAGACCCTCAATATAGAAGCTTTACTTGATCGCCGGCCTAAAGATATGTCTGGCGGCCAGCGCCAGAGGGTAGCCATAGGGCGAGCTATCGTTCGAGATCCCAAGGTCTTTTTGTTTGACGAACCGCTCTCAAATCTCGATGCGAGTCTACGCGTCCAAATGAGAAGTGAGATTCGAAAGCTACATCGCGAGCTCCAAACCACCATGGTATATGTTACTCATGATCAAATTGAGGCCATGACCATGGGGGATAGGATAGTGGTGCTCAAAAATGGGAAGGTGATGCAGTTTGATACGCCCATTAATCTCTTCAATAATCCCCAAAACAAGTTCGTGGCAGGATTTATCGGCAGCCCTTCTATGAATTTTCTTAAGGGTCATCTTCAAGCGAATGGAGATGAACTCATCTTCCGTTCGGAGAATATGCAATTCGCTCTTCCTGAAGCATTTAAAGAGCAATTATCAACTTATGTAGGCTCTCCAATTATATATGGCTTCCGGCCAGAATACATCTATGACAAGGCCCATGAAAAACAAAAACGCCTTTCTAGTGATGTACAAATCAAAATCACTGCCGTTGAACCCATTGGTTCAGAGAGCTACCTATATTTCCACTATGTGGGTTGTCCTGATCAGACATTCTGCATGCGCACCGACTCCCAATACGAATATCAAATCGGCGATGAAGTTACAGTTGGTGTTGATATTGATCGCCTTCGGTTTTTCGATAAGGAAACGGAAGCGCGTGTCCTTTAAGCCCCTGTTTTACACATAAAATCTATGTCTCAACATTCTCAAACTAATTCTGCTCAAACTCAAGGCTGGGTAATTAGTGCTGCTAAAGTGCCGACTTATTCTGGAGTTGCTCTAGCCAATGGACGTATCGGTATTCTGCCAGACGATCGTCCTTTCTCAGTCAAATTGGTGCTTCTCAATAATGTCTATGAAAAAGAAAGTCCTTTAGGAGTAAGTAAAATCCTTGAGGCGATGAACTTTGGTAATCTTGAAATCAAGATTGATGGAGAGCTAATTACTGAAAGTAATATCACCGATTGGCAGCAATCGCTATTTATGCGAGAAGGCAGATTTAGAACCAGTTTTACTTTTGGCGATAAGGCAAAAGTCTGGTATGATATCTACGCTTTACAGACAGCTCCCTACACGGCCTATATTGATATACAAATTGAGGCGCTGACGACTATAGAGTTAAAGG
>CAZHOC010000911.1:0-3271 GCA_964534295.1 uncultured Bacteroidia bacterium
ATTTTTATCTTCGATTACGGCGTAAAATTAGGGCAAAAAATACCTAAAACGCTATAAAGTTTCTGTTAATGATCTCTTATGTTCTTTAATTATTGATCTATAATAATTTTCATACTTAGGCAGGATCGCCTCCACGTCAAATTCCTTTGCTCGTGCCAATGCACCCTTCTTAAATGATGCGAGGTTTTTATTGTCCAGAATATGAATGGCTTTGGCAACCATGTCTTCGATATCTCCGACGTTGCACACGAATCCGGAGTGCCCATCTTTATTCAGCTCTGGCAAGCCACCCGCATTGGTGGATATGACAGGCACTTCACAAGCCATTGCTTCAAGTGCCGCCAGGCCGAAACTTTCCTTCTCTGATGTCATGAGAAATAAGTCACTTACTGAAAGTACTTCTTCTACTGCATCTAGCTTTCCCAGGAAACGGATATCTTCTGTACAAATCCCTCTGGCTTTGTCTTCCATTCGCTTTCGTTCGGGCCCATCACCAATAAGCAAAAGCTTGGAGGGTACTACTTTCTTCAGCTCACAAAAGACATCCAATACGTCATCTACTCTTTTTACCTTTCTAAAATTTGATGTGTGCACCACCAGTTTTTCATCGTTCGGACAGATAGCTTTTTTGAAGTGTTCTTTGGGTTGCTTCTTAAATCTGCTGAGGTCAATAAAGTTTGGGATTACCTCTATAGATCGATCAATTTTAAAATGCTCGTACGTATCCTTTTTAAGATCGTCTGATACTGCAGTTACGCCATTTGACTCGTTGATAGAAAACGTTACAACCGGCTCGTTTGTGGCATCCTTTCCTCCGATGGTAAGTTCAGTTCCATGCAGGGTGGTAATAAATGTGATGTCATATCCTTTGGTTGTGAGGATTTGCTGTGCCATAAACGCCGCTGAAGCATGTGGAACAGCATAATGCACGTGTAACAAGTCCAGCTTTTCATTTAGTACCACATCGACCATTTTGGAAGCGAGTGCCAACTCATATGGCGCGTACTGAAAAAGTGGATAAGATTTGACATTAACCTCGTGATAGTAGAGGTTGGGATTAAAAAAGTCTAGCCTAGTAGGCTGGGAGTACGTAATGAAGTGAATCTCGTGGCCTTTTTTTGCAAGCGCTTTGCCAAGCTCAGTAGCTACCACCCCACTGCCTCCATATGTTGGGTAACAAACAATTCCTACTTTAATCATTTCGGTGCATTTTCAAGCGTTTTAAACCTTTTAATACGGGAATTAGTTTCGTTATTCTGACGAAATAATGGATTCGTAGATTGCGTCATGCATCTTGGTTCTGGTATTGAACTCACTCAATCGCCAGTTATTCGCATCGGGGTAAATGCGATTAGATAAAAACACGAAGATCAAATCTTCCGCCGGGTCAGCCCAGACCATCGTTCCCGTGAAGCCCGTATGCCCAAAACTACCGTCGCTTGCATATTTGGAGGCACTATCATTTCCTCCGTCTTTCTTATCCCAACCAAGCCCCCTTCTGTTTTCCTTGTAATATCTTACGTTAAACTGGTCTAAGGCTTTAGACGAAAGGTATTGCCTACCCTCATAAATGCCTCCATTCAGCAGCATACTCATCATCTTCGCCACATCGGTAGCATTAGAAAATAGTCCTGCGTGTCCGGCTACCCCTCCAAACACAGCTGCATTCCTGTCATGTACTTCACCCCAGACCTGATAGTCCCTAAAACGATGATCGTATTCCGTCGGGGTAATTGCTTCATGAATAAATCCTTTTGAAATTGGATTGAAGCTTAGGCTTTTAAGTCCCATTGGGTCATAAAATTTTTCTCTCATAAAAAGGTCCAAAGGTTGTTTTGTAATCCTTTCTACGATCATGTGAAGAATCATAAACCCTAAATCGCTGTAGTTGTATTTGGTGGTGTTTTCAATAAGCTTCGATTTGATGATATAGCTTTTTAATGTATCTAGGAGTATTGGGTCTGGTTCGTATCCATAGCTCCGCCTATCCAACGCTTCGTCTTCAGGGGTTTTATAATAGAAGGCATCCAGTCGATCTCCGTCCATCATCATGCTCCAAAAGGGGATGTACGACTTTAATCCTCCTTGATGGGCCAGCAGCTGCTTTATGGTAATAGTCGATTTGTTAGATCCAATAAAATCAGGCAGATGTTTACCAACTGAATCTTCAAGAGCGAGGCGACCTTGATCCAGCAGATATGCCACCGCGGGAAGGGTAGCCATCACTTTTGTTAAAGAGGCTAGATCGTATAGCGTCTCTGGTAGTACCCTTTTTGTACTGTCATAGCTGTAATAACCGTAACTCCTCTCAAGGATCAGGCTCCCATTTCTAATTACAGCTACTTGTAACCCTGGAGTTGCGTAGTTTGAGATTGCAAAATGACTCAAAGAATCTAACTTCTTTTCGTACGAGTGCGATAAATTTTCCCATTCTCCTGTAGAGTAGGTAAGGTAGTGATGATTGTCTATCATCCTGCCTGCTGAATGACGTCCCTTTATATCTGCTCCTCCAAAAAGCATTTTGCATAAGTCGATTTCAATGCCCTCGTAGTTGGTGGGTAAGACAAGCTGAGTGATGCGGTCACTTACTATTTGGCTCGTAAGCAAAATATCTCCTACTTCAAAAGGATTGTCCTGACCCCTAAGGTCGACAATCCTCTGAATACCTTCCTTAGGAGTATCATACACCTTTGCGTAATTTGATATCCAGTCCCTGAATTTTGTATCATCCCCTAAATAAACCACCTCGCGATCTGTAACCGGCAGCGTGTGAGATGGGTCTACAGCAATGGTCCCTCTGCTCACCAATTCCTTTTTTAATTGTTTAGGAAGCTGATAGACGGGGATAAATTCTACATTTCGAGAATTTCTTAGTGCTTCGGTAAAGTCACTCTCCTTCCCATTCGCATATCTGGAACTCCACTTTCGCACCCGATTGAAGTTGTGGCCCTGGTTTGCAAGCCAGATTTTCGGGTTTTCAAAGTCTAGGCCAACAAACTCCTTCCTTGAAAGTGGAACGTCCCTTGATAAGAAAGTTGAGTTCAAAAAGTAGTATGGTGACTTGCTGCGTGCTTTGCTTATCACCTCTTTCTCGTATTTTGAGAGGCCGGAGGTATCAGGTAAGATCATGTAGTTGATTCCTTCTGTCCTTCCGTATCTTTCTAAGAAAGTGAGGTATTGATCAACAACCTGATCACTATTTAGTGCAGCAACTGACGTCAGGCTTGGTAGAAGAACATCGTCTTTCGGTAGAGGGTCAAAATTTCTGTCA
>CAZHOC010000912.1:0-3269 GCA_964534295.1 uncultured Bacteroidia bacterium
GGAGGGGAATACCCGCCATAAAAAGGCGACGAAAAGTCTCTTGACCGTAGTATTCTCTTCTAAACTGTCCGGCAAGTGAATCCGCAAAGTATTGATAAACATCTAAGGTCATGTGGGGATTCCAGCTACGGAAAATGACACCGCTACGGAAGTTTAGGTCTGCACAGCGCTCTACTACCAAACCCAATTTAGGGTCGATACTCCCATTACTACTTAGTTGGGCTCCGCCGATGAAGCCTACTTTATAAATGTTTTCAGGGTGGGGAGAATCGTTCTGCGCAGCAGCAAAAGAAAAAAAAGAAAGGGCAAAGATTACAGAAAGAAGATAACGCATATAGAGTGTTGTTTCCTTCATACTCGTAAGTTTTATAGGCCTGCGTTGGGGGTAAAAATATTTCTCTTTTTCTGCCTGCGGAGAACGAATAGTCGAGCAATCATGACGAATATCAGATCTATACTTAGTGATTAGATAAAATATCTGAGCTTGCTATCAATCGAAATTCAATGAAAACCCCTATCCTAATTATCGCCCTTCTTTTTCCAGTATTGTGCTTCGCACAACGTCAAGGCTTAGTGATCCCATTTGCAGATAATATTTCAATAAATCTGCCCGAAGGCGTCGAAGTCTATGAAACAAATCATGATTCAGATACCCTTTTTGTAGCGATGGGTATTGGTAGAGCGGTTGGAGAGCATGCAATCTTATTCAAGGCTGAGTCGGAAGTGTCCAATATCGAACTTAGTCAAAGGACAGAGTACTGTTTTGTCATTAGTGATGAAGGACCACATGTCGATTTGCGAGACTGGTTGCTTGATTATACTCCATGGATAAGCGTTCCGCGCAGCGGTCAGCAATATCGACTCGTGGATAAGGAGCCAGAGGTTGCAAAACCAACTCAGCCTGAGTTTGACTTAAATTCGAGCGAATTTATAGCTGCAATTGAAGCAGAAGGATTTAAGGCTGGCCGTTGGTTAGAGGCTGCTAAACGGCCGGGAGCTATCAATTGGTTAGCGAGTCGCATAATCCTCAAAGTAGCTTGGGAAGATAATGGACAAGCATCGCAAAAAATCATCGTATTTGAATTGCCACTAGGCTGCTAGTATATTCCACCCTCAAATCACAACCTAATGTTTAATCAGATGAAAACATCTTTTGTATTTACTGCCCTTATTATTGTCGTGATGACGGCCTGGGCGCAAGATTTTCAAGCAGATTTTGTCAAAAGTTTTAACGCTAAAGACACCACTGCGCAAATAGAAATCTTAGAAAAATGGCAGGCAGCTGATGCGAATGATCCAGAGCTCTACGTCAGTTATTTCAACTATTATTTTGTAAGAAGTAAGCAGGAGATGATCATGCTGGAGGCGAGTCCTACGGGAGAACAAAGCCTGAGTATCCAAGATTCTTCTGGTCAGTCGGTGGGTTTTTTAAATGGTGGCATTTATTACGATCCTGTATTCTTTGAAAAAGCAATCGCTATTATTGATACGGGTATCAGTCGATTTCCAAGCCGCCTAGACATGCGCTTTGGTAAAATTTATGTGCTAGGATTAAAAAAGGATTGGGATGCACACACCAATGAGATTATTAAGGCCATAGATGACCATTTTGCGGATTCCGTCCAATGGACATGGTCAGAAGGAGAAGCGGTAGAAGACAGAAATGATTTCTTTTTATCCTCGGTTCAGGACTATCAGTATGATCTTTATGGCACCGGAGATACAAGCTTACTGCCTAAAATGGGCGAAATTGCTCAGGCAGTCCTGAATTATCATCCAGAGCATGTGGAGAGTTTGTCCAACTTATCCATTACCTATCTATTGACCGACCAGTTTGACAAAGCTTTAGTCCCCTTATTGAAAGCGGAAGAAATTCGTCCTACTGATGCGATCGTCCTAAGTAATATCGCGCAAGCTTATTTTATGATGGAGAACAAAGAGAAGGCCATTCTATACTATCGGAAAGTGATAGAGCATGGTGGGGAGGATATTGCAGCTTTTGCCAAGGATCGCATTAAGGAGTTAGAGAAATAAAAAATAGATGGGGGCGAAAACCGCTCCCATTTTCTTTGATTTGTTTTTAAGCCTGCTAGCGTCTTTTTTACTTCTAGCGGACAAACTGACTACATCAATATGAATGCAAAGCTCCCTATTCTACTGCTAATACTTTCTTTGTGCTTACCTAAGCTGATCGCCCAAGAAGTACAAAAAAATCGGGTCATCATCTTGACCGATATAGAAGCAGATCCTGACGATACACAATCCCTTGTACGGCTATTACTCTACGCTAATGAAATAGATATCAAAGGAATCGTAGCAACTACTTCCTGTTGGCAGAAAACGCGGATCGCACCCGAATCTATCATAAAAGTGCTTCAAGCCTACGGCAAAGTTCAACCCAATCTACTCCTTCATCATCCAGATTTTCCTGTAGAAGCTGATTTGCAAAAATTAGTGAAGAAAGGACTTCCCCTTTATGGGATGCTTGGGGTAGGGGAAGGTCATGATTCTGAGGGCTCCGATTGGATCATTCAAGAATTAGAAGCAGAGGATGAGCGGCCGCTTTGGATTTCCGTTTGGGGCGGAGTCAATACTTTGGCGCAAGCGCTCCACAAGATTCGAGCGACAAAGTCCAAGAAAGAAGCGGCTAGGCTAATCGCCAAATTGAGAGTGTATACGATTTCAGATCAGGACGATAGCGGTGTTTGGATACGTAAAAACTTTCCTGAGTTATTTTATATCGTCAGTCCGGGAGATGATTACGGCCGATCCACTTGGAATGGTATCATGAGTCGGATCGAAGGCTTAGATAATCGCACGCTTAGCAATACTTGGCTGGCCGAAAATATCCAGCAAGGCCATGGCCCCTTAGGAGCTGAATACCCCGATGTCGCTTGGGGCATGGAAGGCGATACGCCGGCCTTTTTATCCTTGATCAACAATGGTTTAAATGATACTGAGCATCCTGAATGGGGCGCTTGGGGAGGTCGTTATGAGCTGTACACACCAGATTTTGCCCAGCAAAAGCAAGGACATTCAGGGGTGCCATTTGAGGCTGAGACTAGACCTATTTGGACCAATGCCAATGATAAGTTTAGCCCTTATGTACCCAATGAGTATGGTAGGAGTGTTCGCAAAGAGAGCTTAAGCTTTGATGACAATAAGGCAAGTTTGTGGCGTTGGCGGGACGATTTTCAAAATGACTTTGCTGCTAGAATGGATTGGTGCCTAGCTTCTTACGAAGCCGCGAATCATGCCCCGATGCCGAT
>CAZHOC010000913.1:0-3265 GCA_964534295.1 uncultured Bacteroidia bacterium
AATTTTATCTTTTGACGCTTGGATTTACAATAAGTAACATAAAGACTCCTTCCTTGCCGAAACGTTGCGCTAAAATTCTTACATCGTCGCTATCAATAATTCGATGTCTCTATAATTCATGGTCATACCAAAGAGGCTGGCAAGCTTCTTTTTGGTCAAATGACGGCGATATATATAAACGCCTTGCTTAAGGCCATGGTTGAAGCGCATAAGGTGTTCAAGCCCTCCATTATCACCAATTTTTATCAGCATTGGCCCGAGTATATTACTCATGGCAATAGAAGCCGTTCGGGAAACCCGAGAAGCAATATTAGGCACACAATAATGGATCACCCCGTGCTCAGTAAAGGTAGGATTGTCATGGGAAGTGGGGCGGCTGGTCTCCACACAGCCACCTTGATCAATGGCAACATCGATGATTACAGATCCTGCTTTCATTTGTTGCACCATATTTTCGGTTACCACCATTGGAGCACGCTGCCCATCATGAAAGGCAGCCCCTATCACCACATCCGAGGAGGTAACCGCATCATATACATAATTTCCTTGGGCAACTGAAGTATATACATTCACTCCTAACTCCTTTTCAATACGGCGGAGTTTGTAAATTTCTTCGTCAAGTATCCGAACGCGTGCCCCCATACCCATGGCGGTTTGGGCGGCATTAAAACCTACGGTTCCTGCGCCAATAATGGTAATCTCCGCGGGTGGGATACCGGTAACTCCTCCCAATAGTATGCCTTGACCGTTTTTTTGTCCAGTCAACAACTCAGAGGCGATGTGGATAGAACTCACCCCAGCAATCTCACTCATCATCTGCACCAAAGGCAAGGAGCCATCACCGCTACGGTAAAACTCAAAGCCAAGGGCCGTTATATTCTTTTTGATTAGGACGTTAAGGTAATCGGGAGAGAGAGAACCCAAATTGACGGCTGAAATAATCGTCTGATGATCACGTAGCAAATCAAGCTCAGCGTGAGACAAGGGAGATACCTTTACTATGATATCAGCTTGCTTAAAGACATCCTCTACCTTATAACAGACAATACCGCCAGCTTCGGAATAGTCTTTATCTGTAAAGCGAGCCCCAAGACCAGCATCATGTTCAATAAAGACCTGATGTCCATTGGCCACTAAAACCCCTACTGTAGCAGGAGCAATCGCAACACGCGTCTCTTGATGTAATGTTTCTTTGGGGATCCCGATTCGTAGGCTTTTCTTGGACTTACTGGTTCGCAGAGCCTTTTCTTGGGTAATCGCAAAGCTACTGGGATAACCGGGAAAGATCTGCCCACCTTCCATTGAGAAATCAATATTGGCCATGTGTTAGTAGCTTAGCGTAATTTTCCTGCTCTTATCTTCATTGACATTTAGTCTAACCTCCACCGCCTCTTCCGGCAATAAGGTAGGAATCCGCTCTGGCCATTCTATAAAAACGTAATGCCCAGAATCAAAATACTCATCCGCACCAAGGTCATAGGCCTCTACTTCGGTACGTATCCGATAAAAATCAAAATGGTAGACCATTCCTGATGTACCTTGATATTCATTTACCAGATTAAAAGTAGGACTAGTTACTGCTTCCTTCACACCCAAAAGCTTACAAATTTGTTGTATGAAGGCGGTTTTTCCAGCTCCCAGCTTACCAAAAAATGCAAAAATTCTCTCAGATTTACAAGCATCTAAAAGCTTGCGGGCCAAGGGTTCTAGGTCAGCTGGGGTATAACTGTGCAAAATTAATTCGGGCATCGGGAGCGTATTTGCGTCGCTAATGTAGGAAGTTTTATACGTTTTCCCATTCTCCAAGATAATTTCCACGAGCTGTTTCATGATCCTATAGCAGGGAGTTGCGCCAATAACCACTTACGATCTGCCAATGGCTGTGTTTCTTTGATACTTTGTCGCAGATTTTCAATCGCTAAATTATCTCCGGGTGGGAGTTTGAGGATTCGCCTTACCAAAGCAAGAATATTTTGGTACACCTCCTTGTGATAGCCTAGACTGGAGTGTCTTTGTAAGTAGCGGTTAAAGCTTTCCAGCAAAGCTTCCAGAGAATCCAATTCCTTTTCTTCATAATAGATTTTGAGCAGCATCATTTTAGCGCTGAGATTGAAAAAAACATCGTCATACTCTACGCCAATGAATAAGCGTTTGGCTTTGCCATAACTCCCCTGAGTAAAAGCTAGCTTAGCCAGGTTAAAGTCTCGATAGGTAGCGCGGAACTGTTCTTCTAATACGGGGGTATAGCGTTCGATGAAATCGGCCACCCAAGAAAACTCTCGTAATATCAAACCAATCGAGACTATGTTTTTATAATCAAAACGACTTAAGACTCCCTTATTAAATAGCATCTCACTGCTGAGCCCCTTTTGATACAACTCAAATGCCTCCTTGGCAAAGTGGGCCTGTCCAGTATTCAAGCCCTTGATGCAAACGTTGATTGTCATCAACAATACTTCTTGTCGTTCCGCTGGCGGTAACAACTCAAAATGATCGAAAAACGCTTGCTTTAATTTATCAAAGGTAACCTCCTCATACTGCAAGAGGGAATGATAGGTATAATAGTAGATCAATAAGCTCGGTGGACAAGTATCTTCATGCGCATTGATCCAATTCAAAACCCCATCAAGTAAAGGAATCTGGTAGCTAATCGACGAAATGTTAGAATGAGAACGCGCATTACAAGCATAACGCAGGATTTGATACATAAAATGATAAGCGGCACTTTCGAAGAGCTGTTCCAGATTATTGCTTTCGGTTCTTTTCTGGGTCCCAGAACGCTCAAACTTGACTACTTCGAGTTGGAAAGATCGCTGGAAGAAATTAGCATCTTCAAAAGAGGATGTAGATAAAATTTGCTGCATCTTTTGAATGCTTTTGTTGGCCAAGGGCTCTAATTCCTTATCTAGCAAACTTTGGGAGAGATGAAATTGATGCAAAAACTCATCCTCAGATGCCCTAAAAAATCCAACAAAATCTCTTAAAGCTTCCCAGGATAAATGAATCAAGCTTCTTAGTCGATCATCATCATAGGCTTTGGCTCCAAAAAGGTACTTCCAGAGTTTGGGCTTTTGCAAAGAAAAAGGACTCAATTGATTTCTAGAGTAGAAAAAATCAAATATTCGCCTCACTTCTTCATGAGAAACATGTAAAGGAGATTGAAGCCATTTTTTGAATTGACGATGCTCCTTTTTATTGAGACTAAGGAAAGCTTGGCATAGTTTTGAGTCGTACATGTCAATAATTTTACCCATTTTTTTCTAAC
>CAZHOC010000914.1:0-3262 GCA_964534295.1 uncultured Bacteroidia bacterium
ATTGCAATTCGACCCCCCCAATAATTTCAATAATTTCTTCAAGAAGCACACCCAAAACACCCCTGGAGCCTACCGTAAAATGGCTCACCTTTGAAATTTATACTTCTTGATTTGAATTCATAAATCCCTCCCATTTCCTGTCCCATAGCTTTGTATCAACAAACAAAGTTGATATGAAGCATTTAGTAATCGGCCTCCTTGGCCTACTAGCATTACCCTTAAAAGGACAAGAAATGAATATCATTCAAAGCAGTATCAATAAGCTATTCATTGCCACTGATCAGCAAGATTGGGCAGGCGTTGAACAAAGCTTCGCCGCCAAAGTACTTTTGGACTACTCTTCTATGAGTGGGCAAGCAGCAGCGAATCTGAGTTCAAGCGAAATCACCAGCGCTTGGAAAACAATCCTCCCCGGATTTGAGCATACGCATCATCAAGTGAGCAACTTCATCATCGATGAGCAAGGCCGCAATGCGACCGCTTTTTGCTACGGTACCGCGAATCACTATCTCGAAAATGCAGGCGGGAATGTGTGGACGGTAGTTGGCTCCTATGATTTCGAACTGAGCCAAGAAGGCAAAGATTGGAAGATCAGTGCAATGAAGTTCAATTTTGACTACCAGGCTGGCAATCTCGCCTTGCCGCAAGCGGCCATCGATCGCGTAGCAGGGAAGCCAAACTCTCCCACAGGCGCTGAACTGAATAAAGCCTCCGTTCGACAGTTTTTCAAAGCTTTAGAAACTCGAGAGTTGGATATTCTAGTCGAGCTCTTTGCTGAAAACGGCAAGCAGAGCAATCCTTACCACTCCGACTTATTTCCGGCTGGCGTAGAAGGCAAAACCAATATCAGAGCCTATTGGGAACCCGTCTTCGCCAACTTTGGAGAGATGCGTTTTCCGATTGAGGAACTCTACGCCATGGAAGACCCTAGCCTAGTCTATGTCAAATACGATGGTAGCATCCAATTGAAAAACAATCAGGGGTACTATGAGAATAACTATTACTCCACCTTCAAATTTGACGAAGCAGGTAAAATCCTCGAGTACGTGGAGATTTTCAACCCGATCACGGCAGCCAGGGGCTTTGGCCTGCTCGATCAAATCAAAAACAATCCTTCATCCTCCAATCATAAAACAATGAAAAAGATAAATTTTAAAAGCGACGGCCTCACCTTAGTAGGCGACCTCTACTATCCAGCTGACTACCAAGAAGGCAAAAGCTATCCTGCGCTGATCGTTTCCGGTAGCTGGACCACCGTCAAAGAGCAAATGGCAGGCTTATATGCCCAAAAACTTGCGGACAAGGGCTTCATTACATTGGCCTTTGACTTCAGAAACTTTGGCGAAAGTGAAGGAGAACCTCGCTTCTACGAAAACCCAGCTTTCAAGAAGGAAGACATCAAAAATGCAGTTACTTTCTTGCAGAGTCTAGGGGAAGTAGACAATGATAAAATTGGAGCTTTTGCAGTCTGCGCGGGTTCTATGTACACCTTGATGGCTGCTTCTGAAGACAAGCGTATCAAGTCTGTGGTAACAGCGGCCTCTTGGCTACACGATGCGGAAGCGGTGAAACTCTTTTACGGTGGGGAAGAAGGTGTCAACGCCAAGATCGCCCTCGCCCAAAAGGCCAAAGCCAACTATGCTCAAAATGGGGTGGTCGACTACATCCCTACCATTTCTACCGAGGACGAAGGAGCCGCTATGTACGGTCCTTATGATTATTACCTCAACCCAGAGCGAGGTGCGATCAAGGAATGGAGTGATGATAAATTCGCTGTGATGTCGTGGGAAGACTGGTTGACAACGGATCCGATGCCTTCGGCCAAGCATTTGAGCTGCCCTACCTTGATGATTCATTCTGATGGCGCGGTATTGCCTCAGTACACCAAAAACTACTTCGAGAACATCGCCGCCACTGATAAACGATTGATTTGGATCGATACTGAGATGGATTCTCCCTTCCACCAGTTCAATTTCTATGATCAGGAAGCAGAAGTGAATCGCTCAGTAGAAGAGGCCAGCAAATGGTTCGCTGAGAAGTTGTAGGAGAGAATTTGAGTTCGAATTGATCCTGGTAGGTGCCTAGGCGCTAGCCGGGATTTTTTGTTGGGGGTTTACTCCCGAAAGCTTTCGGGACGCGGAACGCTTGTCCCTGGGGTTTACCGTCCGTTGGATGATTTATTTCGACAGAGTCCCGTGCGGCGGGACGACGAGAAATCTCCTGTCGTTTAATTGTAGCGTTTTGGTGAAAGGAGATTTCTCCTCGCTGCGCTCGTTCGAAATGAAGCAGGGGGTGGTAGGTGCGCGCATGCATGCCGAACCTTAAATATAAGCGTTCCGCGCAGCGGTGAGCCTAAACAAAAACCAACAAATAATAAGGGAAAAGCTACTGAAAGCTAATCAAGAGTTCGTTTTTCTCGACGGACTCTTTAGCTTGTACGTGGATGCTTTTGATCACGCCATCGCCGGGAGATTTGATGACATTTTCCATTTTCATCGCCTCGAGGATGAGAAGAGGATCACCCTTTTTGACCTCAGTACCTTCCTCCACTTTGAGAGAGTGGATCAGGCCTGGCATAGGCGCTTTGAGTTTGTCGAGCTTCTTGGTCATCGCACCTTCCATCCCCAATTGCTTGAGCAGTTGGTCGATCCGAGAGCGAATCTTGACGGTGGCGCGCTTACCGTTGATGCTGAGGTCGACAACTTTGGCTTCTCTGTCTACCTTATGGATGAAAATGCTGAAGGACCGATTTTCATAAATCACATGATAAAGCTGCTCATTGAGTTGTTGGATATCTGGCTGGATGATTTGCCCGTCTACTTCGTAACCTTCGGCGAGCTGAACAAAGCTGATTTCCTGATCGTTGAGTTGCGCTTGAATCATGTGAGGGAGAGTTTAAGCGTTTTCTATTTGACTTCTTTTGGCTTGTCTTCCTTATCAAAGGTGAGCAACAAACTCGGTAGTAAAACTAAGTTGCTAAACATCGCGATAGCGAGGGTAAGAGAGGTCAAAAGACCTAGGGCCTTGGTGCCACCATAGTCTGAGGCAGTAAAGCAAACAAAGCCAAAGAAGAGAATAATAGAGGTATATATCATACTCACCCCTGTGTCATCATAGGAGCTGAGGACGGCTTCGCGAACTGAATCACCCGATTTTCTACCTTGTCGATAGCGAGCGAGGAAGTGAATGGAATCATCGACGGCGATACCGAAAGCGACCCCAAATACCAATGCGGTAGAAGGTTTTAGAGCAATGCCGAAGA
>CAZHOC010000915.1:0-2026 GCA_964534295.1 uncultured Bacteroidia bacterium
ATGAATACGCTCCCTGGTATACGCCAGTGGGAATGCTTCGTTGGGAAGCAAATGATCGACTGCGCTTGGCGCTTAGAGGAGAGTACTTGGCCGATCCGCAAAACGTGCTGTTTTATGTCGGACCTAGCGGATTGCAAGCGACTAGCGCTTCCCTCAATCTTGACTATCAGCTGACGCCTGCTTTGCTATGGCGGATTGAAGGTCGTTGGTTTGACAATGTAGACCCTATCTTCGAAGCAGGTGATGCTTCAGTCAGTCAAACCAGCATTTTTTATACTTCGCTCGCCTTTTCGTTTGGGAGAGAATGATATGGAGGATAAAGTTTTACATAGCAGATAAACTCCCTCTAGATCCTTCGGCGGGGCTCAGGAAAGTTACATTGTCCCGATAGTTATTGAATTAGCGTCAAGCTAAGGGGCTTTTTGTTGGTTTTCTGCTTTGCAGAACGCTTAATCAGGCTTTAAAGGTTTCATTCCTCCCCCTTAATCCCCCTCCAAAGGGGGAAATGGCTTTACAAACTGGAGGTTTTGTCCCCCTTTGGAGGGGGTAGGGGGAGGAAAAGTTAAACTCTTTGCGAAGTAAAACCCTTAGCTTGACGCCTATGCGATAGTTATCGGGAGCCGAAATGCCTTTAATAAGATGAGCGTTCTGCGAAGCAGCCCTAAGGAACTTCGACCTTATCCAAAATCTGCGTGATGATATCCTCAGTGGTGATGTTTTCGGCTTCTGCTTCGTAGGTGAGACCAATACGATGGCGCATCACGTCTCCACAAACCGCGCGAATGTCTTCTGGGATCACATAACCACGGCGCTTAATAAAGGCATAAGCTTTGGCTGCTAAAGCCATATTGATAGAAGCACGAGGAGAGCCTCCATAGCTGACCAAATAATCAAGCTTGTCCAGCTTAGCTTCTTTGGGAAAACGTGTCGCAAAGACGATGTCGAGGATATACTTCTCGATTTTTTCGTCCATATAGACTTCACGGACGGTCTGGCGGGCGGCGACGATATCATCAAGGCTTACTACCGGACGAATCTCATATTTATCAGCACCTACATTTTGACGCATGATTAGGCGCTCATTTTCTTTGCTCGGATAGGTGATCACACATTTGAGCATGAAACGGTCTACCTGCGCTTCTGGCAATGGATAAGTACCTTCCTGCTCGATGGGGTTTTGGGTTGCCAGTACGAGGAAGGGTTTTTGCATCTGAAAAGTTGTCTCTCCGAGCGTTACCTGGCGTTCCTGCATAGCCTCAAGCAAAGCAGATTGTACTTTGGCCGGTGAACGATTGATCTCATCTGCCAGTACGAAGTTGGCGAAGATCGGCCCCTTTTTGACGGCAAATTCCATCGTCTTGGGGTTGTAGATCATCGTACCTACGATATCGGCGGGTAGTAAGTCAGGCGTAAACTGAATACGACTAAACTGACCGGCAACTGCCGTAGAAAGACTTTTGATGGCAAGGGTCTTGGCCAAACCCGGTACCCCTTCCAATAAAACATGGCCACCAGACAAGAGACCGAGCAGTAGGCGCTCAATCATATATTCTTGGCCAATGATGGCTTTTTGTATTTCGAGATTAAGCAGGTCTATGAAAGCAGACTTCTGCTGGATTTTTTCGTTGAGAGCGCGAATATCAATTGCGGCGGATTCACTCATAATAAAGAATAAATGCTAAGTGGTAAAATTAGCCGTTTTACGCTAGGACAAACAATGAAGGATTGTTAATGTTGTGTTAAGAGATGGCACTTTTGAGCTTTACAGATCGCGGAATTTACTGTCCACAGGCTGATATTTATATCGATCCTTGGCGTCCGGTTGAGCGGGCGGTGATCACGCACGGCCATTCTGATCATGCGCGTTGGGGCATGAAACATTATTTGACGCATCACAAGACGGTGCCCATCATGCAGCATCGCCTAGGGGCGGGTATTTCGGTCGAGGGCCGCTCCTTCGGAGAACGATTTTCCATAAACGGAGTGGAGGTCTCCTTGCATCCGGCAGGTCATATTATCGGTTCGG
>CAZHOC010000915.1:2036-3259 GCA_964534295.1 uncultured Bacteroidia bacterium
TAAAGGAGAAACTTGGGTCGTATCTGGTGATTATAAAATTCAGGATGATGGCGTGGCGAAGGTATTTGAACCCGTCAAATGCAATGTGTTTATCACCGAGTCTACCTTTGGATTGCCGGTCTATCGCTGGCAGCCCCAGGCTGAGGTAATCGGAGAGATCAATGAGTGGTGGCAAAAAAATGCGG
Source organism: uncultured Bacteroidia bacterium (assembly GCA_964534295.1). Classification (GTDB taxonomy): domain Bacteria; phylum Bacteroidota; class Bacteroidia; order J057; family J057; genus JBCAWW01. Next base: position 2,222 of record CAZHOC010000915.1, read on the forward strand.
CTGAAAATAAAGCTTCACTCCTAATTGCTTATTCCTTGGGCAAAGCCCAACGCATTTTAGAAAACATCGACCATAGCATTGGACCGGTTTATACCCATGGCGCGGTAGAAAACATGCAGGAAGTACTACGGGCCGCTGGCAATCAATTGAAACCTACGCTGCGGGTAACGACTGAGGTTCCAAAATCTGCATATCGCAAGGCTTTGATTGTCGCTCCCATGGGCGCGATTGGTTCGGCCTGGGCCAAGAAACTAGAGCCTTATTCTTTGGGAATTGCCTCTGGTTGGATGAAAGTGAGAGGCGCGAGGCGCCGCCGCGCCGCGGACAGAGGCTTTGTGCTTTCAGATCATGCTGATTGGGATGGTTTAAACCAAGCGATTGAAGCGACGGAGGCCGAGAAGGTCTATGTTACCCATGGCTATACCGATATTTTCAGCAAATGGCTCAATGAGCAAGGCATAGAAGCTGGAATCGTCAAAACGGAATTTAATGATGAGGATGATCCTTGAGCAAAGGGATAAGCGTTCCGCACAGCGGGAGAAAAAAATAAAATACCTCAAGTAGCCCTAAGCCTAAATAATTGAAACAACTCAAGTCCTTATAAATTGAAACACTTCGCCCAACTCGTCACTCGGCTCGATCAGACCAATAAGACCAATGCTAAAATCGCAGCATTAGTGGCTTATTTGGAAGTGGCTAGTGATCCGGATAAGGTTTGGGCGATGGCTTTGTTTAGTGGACGAAGGCCTAGAAGAGCGGTAAAAACCACCTTACTTAGAGAATGGGCTTCGGAAATGACGGGTATACCGCTCTGGTTGGTGGAGGATTCCTACCATATCGTGGGGGATTTGGCGGAAACACTTTCGCTGATCCTACCTGCTCCTGAAAACGAACGCAAAGAGCGAAGTCTTACCGAATGGATGCATTATCTAGCGGACTTGAAAGACATGGATGATCTTTCGAAACGAGAGCATTTGGTAGAGGCATGGTCTCAGCTCAATCAGAGTGAGCGATTTGTGTTCAATAAATTGATTACGG
>CAZHOC010000916.1:0-3258 GCA_964534295.1 uncultured Bacteroidia bacterium
TGTTTTTAGTATCCCTCCGGGAACGATCATCCCAGCCCAAGGCTACTTGTTAATTGCTGAGACTCCAACAGCCTTGCAAGCATTGATTCCTAGCATACCAGCAACTATCCTCGGACCCACAGGCTTTGGCTTTTCCAATAATGGAGAAACGCTAATGCTGTATACTGGCAGTAGCTGCCAGATAGATTCGGTAAGCTATGATGATGAGGCTCCTTGGCCTGTAGAGGCCGACGGCAGAGGACCTAGTTTATCACTATCGGATCCCAGCCTAAACAACGCTTTAGGCGAAAACTGGCAGCGTTCGCCAGGGGCGGGAACCCCTGGAACCGCTAATGATATAGATCCTTGTGGCCCTAATTCAGGAGCCATCGTTATCAACGAAATCAATTATTTTTCTCCGCTCACTGCAGATGCTGGGGATTGGATAGAGCTGCATAATACCAGCGGTGCTAGTGTGGACGTATCGAATTGGATTGTCCAAGATCAAAGCAACGATTTTCAAATTCCGTTCAATACCAACATAGCAGCCGGAGGATTTTTAGTATTGGTTTCTGATCCAGCTGCCTTTAGCGCGGAGCATCCGACAGTTAGTTTTATTGGCCCCTTAGGTTTCAAGCTCAATAATGGGGGGGAGCAAATCCAATTGCTTACCGCGGAGTATTGCATGGTCGATTCCTTGGTATACGACGAGCTTAATCCATGGCCTGAAGCTGCTTTTGGGCAAGGACCCAGCTTAATGCTAATTGATCCCTCACTCAATAATGAGTTAGGCACCAACTGGCTAGCCAATACTCCTAAAGGTACTCCTGGACAAGCAAATAGCTTCCTCTGTGGCCCCGAACAATCATTGGTAGGTCCTATCATGTGGCTAAGGGCCAATGAGGGATTTGTTACCAACGGAAGTAATCTGACCAGCTGGCAGGACCAAAGTGCTAATCTGAATCATGCTACTCAGACAGATGCTTCATTGCAACCATTAGTGATTAGTAATGATACGATGCGCTTCAACGGGCATCCTTTTGTCCAATTTGATGGCAGCAATGATCGCTTAAATTTTGACAATACACTGCTAGAAAATACGACCTACACCATGTATGGGGTAGTGGAGCGGATTACCAATCGACAGAGCTATTTTCTTGGCACCCAGACAAGCTCCACTAATAGAGGCTTACATCTCGGTCTAAGAAACAATACTAGAGCGACCTTAGCGCAATATTCCAATGATGTCAATGTAACTGTGCCTAGCTATAATAGCGAAGGTGGAACGACGCCAGAAATCATCCGTGGTAGACTTGACAATGTAGGAAAATCAATCAGTCTCACACGCAATGCCCAGACGTATATCGGTACCCATAGTCGTACCGATCAGATGTTCAATACGGGTCAAGGGGTAGTCGGAGCAGGCTTTGGCAATCAGTTTTTCAATGGTTATGTAGCAGAAATTTTGGTCTACCAACGGCCGCTAGACGAATTTGAGCTGCGCATCGTCGATAATTACTTCAACCTCCGCTATGGCGTGCCGATTTCGGTTGAGCAGCACCTGATCTATTCTTATGCCAACTTTCCTCATATGATCGCCGGTATAGGCAATGCCCCCGCTCAGTGCGTGGAACAAACTCAGGCTCGGAGTACCAGTCGAGGAAGTGCCTTATCCATGCGCAATCCGACGGATCTTCAAGCCGGCGAATTCCTCTATTGGGGGCATGATGAAGGCGCGATCTCAGAGCAGGCCGTTTCAGAATCACCTGCTTACACCCATCGGATCGAACGAGTATGGAGAGTGCATAAAGTCGGCGATTTGGGCAAGGTGAGCCTGTATTTTGACCTGAGTGGTTCTGGCATCACATTGAGTAATGTAAATGACTTTAGCTTGATCATTGATCATTCCGGCGGTGATTTCTGCCATGGCTGAGTGCGCACGGTCATAGACGACCTTGCTGCCCCGGCTCACGGCCCCTGTCTCCAAGAAGTAGATGCCCAGCCGATCGCCACCAAAGATGATGTTTTGGGTATTGACGCCACGTTTGCGCATCTCCATCAGGGCACACTCCCCAATGTCGTTTTGGGGCAGTCGCGTCACAAAGTCAACGGGTATGCCGTAGTTGGCCAATGAAACGGCCACATTGGATTCGCCGCCACCGTAGACCACGTCAAAATTGTTGGCCTGTGAAAACCGAAGGAACCCCGGAGGAGCCAGACGTAGCATGATTTCCCCGAATGTAACAACCTTATTACTCATGTATCCTATTTGTTGATCTGATGATTAAGCTTAAATACCAAGTGCTTGGCCACCGCCTACCTGAATCGTTTCGGCCGTGATGAAAGAAGAGTCTCTTCCTGCAAGGAACGATACCACAGAGGCTACCTCTTCCGGCTCTCCTAGCCTGCCCAATAGGATGTTGTTTTTCCAAGATGCAAAAACCTCCGGTTTGGTGGACTTAATCTGCGCGTGGAACGGGGTATCGATGGTGCCGGGCGACACAGCATTTACCCGAATGCCATACTCGGCCAAATCTTTGGCCAAAGCCCGTGTGATGGCGTGTACGCCCGCTTTGGAAGTACCGTAGATGCCAGCACCAGGGCCACCTGCATTCCATCCTGCGTTGGAGGTATAATTGATAATGGTAGGACACTCGCCGTTTTTCAAATAGGGGATGGCAGCACGTGAAGCGAAGAAGACAGAGTCCAAATTGAGGGCCATGACATTGCGGTAAAACTCCGTGGTCATTTCTTCAAACCTAGCCCTGCCACCAAGGCCTCCCGCGTTGTTGATAAGCACATCAATACGCCCATATTTCTCCCCTATCGCCTTGATATTGGAAGTAACTTCGGCCTCTTGGGTCACATCAAAGCCATAGTATTCTGCTTTGATGCCTTCGTCTGTCAATTCATCTACACGCTTGGCTCCTGCCTCGTGGTCAATTCCATTCAATGCCACGATGTAGCCGTCTTTGCCTAGCCTCTTGGCTACTTGGAAACCGATGCCACCTGTGGCACCCGTAACGATCGCTACTTTTTCTTGTGATTTCATTGTGATATGATTTTAATTTCGTTAAGTTTTAATTAATTGGTTTTATCTCCTTGGCGAAGAAGTAAATGGCCCCAACACCTAGCGGCACAAAGACCGCGATCATGATGAAGATGGGCGTGTAGGAATAAGCCGAAATGACAGGCACCAAGAAGTTCATGACAATGACCGAAAAGACGCCCACCGTACCTCCTATTCCTGCCAAGCTTCCTACAGATTTCCCGCTGAAC
>CAZHOC010000917.1:0-3253 GCA_964534295.1 uncultured Bacteroidia bacterium
TCCTTTCAGCGTCGCAGTCTACAAGCGGCTGAGCAAGTGGCGCAAACTCGTTCTGAAAATGGCTTTCAAGCAAATTTGCAGGCCTCCTTTGGTTTGGCCCGCTCCAACGCGGAACTTAATCCCATATATCTCGATCCTCAGCAAGAGCAGGCCGTCATGTTGACTTTGAATGTGCCCATTTTTGATTGGGGGAAGCGTAAATCCGAAGTAAAAATTGCACGACTAGAGCAAGCTTATGTGCAAGAGGCGGTACAGCAAGAAGCCGAAACTTACCTCGCTAATGTCCGTCAATTGGTCAGCAATTATCAACAGCTGCAACAAACGATCAGTCTTGGCAAAGCCGCCCAAGATATTGCGTTGAAACGCTTTGAAATCTCTAAAAACCGATACCTAGTAGGAGATATCAGTGTTACTGATCTCGCTATTGCCCTACTAGCCAAAGACCAGGCCCGTCGCTCCTATGTATTTGCCTTGCGCGACTATTGGCGGGCATACTATCAATTGCGATTGCTTACGCTTTACGATTTCGAAAACAATCAAAAACTCACCTATGTCGCGCCCCAAGATTGAGAAACATCTCCATCAAGACTGGTGGAAACTATATCAAGCCATCATTACGGCTTTCACTATCCTCAGAATCCTTTTAACTCTCTAATAATATGATTACGCTCAACAACGTCAGTAAAGTTTATCGGACCCAGACGGTCGAGACCCTTGCCCTGAATGAAATCAATATGCAGGTAGAAAAGGGCGAGTTTCTATCCATTATGGGCCCTTCAGGTTGTGGCAAGTCCACCCTCCTCAACATCATGGGCTTGCTAGACGAACCCAGCAATGGCGAAGTAAGTCTCGATGGCGAAAGCATCCATACTTACAGTACTCGCTCTCTGGCCCGCTTTCGCAACGAGCATCTGGGCTTCATCTTCCAAAGCTTTCACCTGATCAATGATCTTTCGGTAATCGACAATGTCGAACTCCCCCTCATCTATCGCAAAATGAGTGCTGGCGAACGCCGTGATCTAGCCGAAGAAGCTTTGGTAAAAGTAGGGCTGCAAAACCGCATGAAGCACTTCCCACGCCAGCTGTCTGGTGGACAAAAGCAACGCGTCGCCATTGCAAGAGCCATCGTGGGACGCCCCAATATCATATTAGCAGATGAGCCAACGGGTAACCTCGACTCCGTGATGGGCAACGAGATCATGGACATTTTGCTCTCCCTCAACGAAAATGACGACACCACCATCGTGATGGTAACGCACGACGAATCTATGGCCCGCAAGACGCACCGTCTGGTAAGATTATTTGATGGTCAGAAGGTAAGCTAATGTTTTATAAACATGTAAATGTGTAGGGGCGCAAAATTTTGCGACCCTACGGAAACCGGAAAAAAAATGTTCAAAAACTATATAAAACTAGCTTTTAAAGTGATGGGGCGTAATCGCTTCTACACTTTCATCAGCCTCTTTGGGATCAGCTTCACGCTGATGATCCTGATGGTGCTGACCGCTTTTCTCGACGATCAGTTGGGAAGCCATGCGCCCCTCGGAAATGGAGATAGAATTAGCTTCTTGACGAGAGCGACGCAGCGCCTAATCGTACCCGATACTACTTTGGTGATAGACAGTACCTTGCAAAATGGGGTGATGGTCTATGATACGACTGAAAACATTGGAGAAACGACTCGTTCGACTTCAAATTCTAATCCCTCTTTCAAATTATTAGATGAGTATTTGCGGGATTTGCCTTATGTACAGGCGAGCAGCATTTACAGCCCTGATCACGATTTTGATATTTTCCTTGGTGGCAATAAGCTCAATTTCGAGGGGATCTATACCGATGAGGTTTATTGGGAAGTTTTCAACTTTAAATTTCTCTCTGGACAGCCTTATCAGCAAAACCAAGTCAAAAATCGGCTACCAGTAGCTGTAATCACTGATAAAGCGAGTGTCAAATATTTTGGCAGTGGAGTTGATGCTTTGGGCAAAAAAGTCAATGTAGGGCAAACCAATTTCGAAGTCATTGGCATCGTCGAAGCGCTGAGTCCAAGTAAAGAAGGCCTCTACGCAGACATTTATATGCCTTACACCTTTATGCGTACCAGCGTACTCAAGGAAAACCGGTTGTTAGGTGGTTTTGAAGGAGCCTTCTTGCTTAATAAAGCGAGCGATTTAGAGCGTTTTGATAGCGAGTTAGACCGTAAAGCCGAGCTTATTCCTATGCCTAATCCAGACGAGTATAACCGCTTTGAAATGACTGCTTTTAGTTCGGTAGAGCGCTTTGCGCACAATCTGTTTTATGAGGAAGAGAAAGAGGATAGTGTGAAATTCTTTTACATCGTCTTTGGCAGTTTGATGGCCCTATTTATTCTTCTCCCTACACTCAACCTAATCAATGTCAACGTCACTCGTATCATGGAGCGAAGCTCAGAGATCGGCGTGCGTAAAGCTTTTGGGGCGAACACCCAGCATTTGTTGGTACAGTTTCTCTTCGAGAACGTTATCCTCACGCTGATAGGAGGAATCATAGGCTGCTTATTGGCCCTTGGTCTGATTTATCTGATCAACGAGAGTGGAATCTTGATCGATATCGTTTTACGATTCAACCCTTCTGTATTCGTTTATGGCTTTATCGTCTGCTTATTTTTTGGCGTCTTATCGGGCTTATTGCCTGCGCTAAGAATGTCACGCCTTCATATCATTAACGCTCTTAAAGAAAACGCCGCATGATCCGCCAAATATTTAAAATGATATGGAATCGGAAGCGCCAAAATTCGCTTCTCATCCTTGAGATGCTTTTTGCCTTTTTGATTCTTTTCACCGTACTAAGTTTCGTCTTCTACGAAATTGAAAAATACCAGTCTCCACTAGGATTTGACACCGAAGACATTTGGATTACCTCTTTCAACCTCACCGAAGAGCTCGATTCTGCGGCTTTTTACGATACCAAAATTGCTCTGAAACAGAGTCTGTCCGCTATGCCCGAGATTGCAGAAGTATCGTTTGCCTTTAGTGTGAGTCCTTTTAGTGGTTCAAACTGGGTGACAATAGGGGATGAAAACGGCTTTGATCTCAAGAGTCATATGATGTATGTGGATGAGGATTATCAAGATGCTTTAGGCCTCGATCTTATCGAGGGAGAATGGTTTAATGAAACGAACATCAATGGTAAATACCGTCCCATCATTATTACCAAACTGTTGAGAGATACCTACTTCCCAGATTCTGCTATGATCGGAAAAATTGTATTTATTAAT
>CAZHOC010000918.1:0-3248 GCA_964534295.1 uncultured Bacteroidia bacterium
ATCAACACCCGCCGCTGTGGCACAAAGGGTTTTGCTCCCACGAGATAGCGCTTACGCAGATAAACCTGCCTCAAACGCATCGCCTTAGCAGAGCCTAAAGCAATTTGCCAACCGGCCCTTCCATCACGCCAGCCTCCTTTGAGAAGATACATTTTGAACCAGCGCCAAAAAGGCCCAAAGATTTGCTTAAAAATCGCAGGCGGTTTGCCTTGCGCGTACATTTTATCAGCGGCAAGACGAGCATAGTGCAGCAAGCGTTTTTGATGATCCTCAGGCTCATGAAAGCTGTAATGGAGTAGATCTCCGCTTAGTCTGGTGATATTTTGGCCTTCGGACAACGCTAAGTTCTCGTGCACGAAATCCCCCTCCCAGCGGGCTTTTTCTTTGGGAAAGAGTCTGATTTTTTCATCTGGGTACCAGCCTCCATGCTTGATCGGCTGACCGCAATAGTAAGTCAAGCGAGCAAAGCGATAGGCCGCTTGCAGATTGGGCTTAACCGTCAAAATCGAATTCCGGAGTTCCTCGGAGAGGGCCTCATCCGCATCGAGAGAGAGTATAAAAGGAAAGCGAGCCAGGGAATTGCCATAGTTTTTGGTCTTGGCATATCCTTCCCAGGCTCGCGTTACAAAATTCACCCCAAATTGGGCGCATATTTCAGCGGTTTCATCGGTACTACCCGAATCCACCACAATTATTTCATCTGCCACTCCCTCTAGTGAAGTCAAACATTTCGCAATGTTTTTCGCTTCGTTGAGGGTGATAATGACAGCAGATATCATACAGTATTAAGTAGATAGTATTTAGTTGGGAGCTAACAGATGGGTACCTATTTATGTACTTAATACTTAGTACTTTCTACTAAATACTCGATTACTCTTTGACCTCTCCTTTTTGACGGATTCGGCTTACTTTGAGCATATTGGTACGTCCACGCTCGTGGATCGGCATACTACCACAGTTGACGATGATATCGCCTGGTTGTACGAGATCGTTATCCTTGAGTACCTCGTGTACATCATCAATAGTATCATCGGTACTGACAAACTTATCATAGTAGAAAGCTCGCACCCCCCAAACTAGGTTGAGCATATTGAGTACAGGCTTATTGCTGGTAAAAGCATAGATGTTGGCCTTCGGACGATTACGAGAAAGACTGATAGCATTGTAACCTGTATGGGTCATCGAGATGATCGCCTTTGCATTGGCTTCCTCGGCTAACTTTGAAGCAGAAAGTATAATCGATCCACTCAAAGGCTCAGCCTCCGGAGGCAAATCGTCCATATGGTGGAAGTAGATGTTGGTCGCATTAGATTCGACGCTATCCAAAATCTTGGCAATGGTTGAGACCACTCCAACAGGATACTTACCTACTGAGGTTTCTCCCGAAAGCATTACGGCATCCGCACCGTCTTCTAGTGCATTGGCAACATCACTCGCTTCTGCACGAGTAGGACGAGGATTTTCCATCATGGTTTCCATCACCTGCGTGGCCAGAATACAAGGTTTTCCTTGCGCATTGGCTTTAGCGATAATGCGTTTTTGCCAGATAGGTACCTCTTCCAGAGGAATTTCGACTCCCAAATCACCACGTGCTACCATGATACCATCACTTGCGGAGATGATTTCATCGATATTTTCTAGTGCTTCAGGCTTCTCGATTTTTGAGATGATCTTGCTGTTACCATTCTTGAGGCGAATTAACTCCTTGAGAAGGCGAACGTCATCGGCGGTTCTTACAAAAGAAAGCGCTAACCACTCTACTTGGTGCTTGACCGCAAAATCTATATCGCGGAAGTCTTTTTCAGTAATGGTAGGTACTGAGATAGTAGTTTGTGGAAGATTGACACCTTTGCGACTCTGAATGAGCTCACCTGAGATAATTTCAAGCTTGGCGCGATTCTTTTTATTGGTTTCAACCACTTTCGCGATCACCTTGCCATCATCGATCAAAATTGGATCTCCCACCTTTACGTCTTGGGCAAAGGTTTCATACTGAATGGGAAGCTCGTTCTTTGTTTGTTCCTTGATGTCGGCCCTAATGGTAACAACGTCCCCAGGCTTTACCTCAAAAGGAGCTTTAAGGTTACCAATCCGAATTTTGGGCCCTTGCAAATCCTGCAGGATCGGAATATTGGTTTTGTACTTCTTGTTGATCCCTCTAATCATATTGAGGGATTTTTCATGCGTTTCATGGTCTGCATGAGAAAAGTTGAGGCGAGCTACATCCATGCCAGCTTTCACCATTTCGAGCAAGGTTTTCTCGTTGGTGCAAGCAGGGCCGAGTGTGGCTACAATCTTCGTTTTGCGCAGATGGATGATCTTCAAGGTATTAGGCTTTTAATGTTTTTAACGTTTGAAATGTCTACTGCAGAGCGTATTAGGCCCGACTCGTTGAGTTGAACAACGAGGGCAGTTAGATCAGGGGGGGGAGAATCGATAGCACGAATTAATAAAAAATAACGGAAAGCCCTGACAGTTTTTGGTAAGTCGGCACTTTCTGCGGCAAATAAGGCAAATTCCCGTCCGCGAACGGAATTCGCATCTTCGTAATATCGCAAAGGTCGTTTTACTGGTTCGAGACTTTTTGCCTCAAACAAAAGTTCCTCTTTCTTTTTTTCTTCCTCCTTGCTCGGCCGCGATTCATCTGAAAGCACTTCAGACTCCAACATATTGATTGACAGGATCTTATTAAGCTCATAGCATAGCTTCCAGACCCTCTCATCAGAGGCGATTCCGATGATGTACTCATCGTGATCATGGGCCCCTTTGATATGTACTCTTTTAGTCAATCAGCCGATTCTTTGATGGGCAAAATACGAAAATAAGTTCCGTCGCGGCTTGCAAGAAGTCAAAAGTTGTTATATTTGCCGCAGATTTTTTACGAGTCTCCAATAAACAATTCAACATTTCAAAAACCAAAGCAAATGGCTAGCATTGCAGAAAAGGTAACGGACATCATCGTTGATAAGCTAGGAGTAGAAGCCTCTGAGGTGACACCCGAAGCAAGCTTTGCCAACGATCTAGGTGCTGACTCTCTGGACACAGTAGAGTTGATCATGGAATTCGAAAAAGAATTCAACTTGAGCATCCCTGATGAAGCAGCTGAAAAAATCGTCACTGTAGGCGATTCTATCACTTATCTCGAAGCTAACGTCGAGAAGTAAATGCAAGAAAGAAAGGTAGTTGTCACCGGTCTCGGTGCACTAACTCCAATTGGAAATGACGTCCCTTCCTTCTGGAAGGGACTT
>CAZHOC010000919.1:0-3247 GCA_964534295.1 uncultured Bacteroidia bacterium
CTCTAATAAAGCATCATAGCTTTTGACCGGACGGATATTGGCATATAAGCCTAAAGCTTTGCGCATCGCCAACAGTCCTTGCTCGGGACGAATCTTGGCGCTGGGGTCATTGTCATATTTGGGATCACCGATGGCGCCAAAAAGGATGGCATCTGCCTCTAGACAAGCTTGGAGGGTTTCTGGTGGGAAAGGATCATTGACTGCGTCGATAGCGACTGCACCGACCATCGCCGTGCGATATTGAAATAAGACGCCAAATTTTTTGGCTACGGCCTCTAGGACTTTGACCGCTTGGTCGACGATTTCAGGGCCAATGCCATCACCTGGCAATAAAGCGATACGCTTTTCTATCATGAGAGAAGAGGAATTGTAGAGTAGTTGAATTTTTGATTGGTTGAATAGCTCAACTTAGCGTGTTTGCTCGAAAGCTTCAATCTCTGATTTAAGGCTCAAAAGATAATCAATATCATCATAGCCATTGAGCAGGCAAGTCTTTTTGTAAGGATTTATCTCGAAGTCCTCGCGTTCGCCGGAGGCGTCCAAAGTAATAGACTGAGCTTCTAGATCTACGCTGATGGTAGTCTTGGGATCTTGATCAATAGCGGCAAAAATTCGGTCCAAAAAGTCCTGGCTTACCTGCACCGGTAGCAGCATATTATTCAAGGCATTGGCTTTGAAGATGTCCGCAAAAAAGCTCGAAACCACTACTTTAAAACCGTAATCGGCAATGGCCCATGCAGCATGCTCACGGCTGGAACCACAACCAAAGTTTTTGCCCCCAACCAATATTTGACCGGCGTAGGTGTCATCGTTAAGGATGAAATCAGCTTTGGGAGTGCCATCCGCTTCGTAGCGCCAATCGCGAAATAAATTTTCGCCAAAGCCTTCCCGCGTAGTCGCCTTGAGAAAGCGGGCGGGAATGATTTGATCTGTATCTATATGCTCTACCGGAATCGGAACTGTGGTAGATTGAAGTTTTGAAAAAGACATGATGGATGAAGATTTAGCAGAAGACTTAGGATTAGAGAATTTCGCGTGGATCCACAATTTTGCCTGCGATAGCCGAAGCGGCCGCAGTGATAGGACTCGCGAGGAAAGTACGGGCTCCGGGACCTTGACGGCCTTCGAAGTTTCGGTTAGAGGTTGATACACAATACTTTCCCTTGGGAACCTTGTCTTCGTTCATACCCAGACAGGCAGAGCACCCTGCTTCTCTAAGTACAAAGCCGGCTTCCATCAATACCTTGTCAATGCCTTCGGCTTGCGCCATCTCTCTTACCTGGCGAGAACCTGGCACCACCATAGCGGTGATATGATCTGCTTTTTTCTTGCCTTTGACAAAATCGGCTACTAGGCGAAGATCTTCAATGCGACTGTTGGTGCAGCTGCCGATGAATACATAATCTACCTCATGGCCTAGCATAGGCTTGCCGTCTGCTAAACCCATGTATTTGAGGGCCTTTTCGAGCGCTTTACGATCACTCTCAGACGGCTGCTTATCCAAGCTCGGTACATTGTGTGTAATACCAATGCCCATACCAGGATTGGTGCCATAGGTGAGCATGGGTTCTATGTCGGCTGCGTCGAACACATATTCTAAGTCAAACTCAGCCTCTTCATCGGTATACAGCGTTTGCCAATCGGCGAGTGCCTTATCCCAGTCTGCTCCCTGTGGAGCAAATTCTCTGCCTTTGACGTAGTCAAAAGTGGTTTGGTCAGGGGCAATTAAACCACCGCGGGCTCCCATCTCGATGCTCATATTGCAGACCGTCATACGGGCTTCCATAGAAAGCGAACGAATGGCTGAACCTGCATATTCTACGAAATATCCTGTGCCACCAGAAGCAGAAATCTGAGCGATGATATAAAGGATAATATCCTTCGCAAAGACACCTTTCTTTAGCTCTCCCTCAACGCGAATGCGCATCTTTTTGGGCTTGACCTTAAGCACACATTGAGTTGCCAGCACCTGCTCAACTTCGCTAGTACCAATGCCAAAAGCTACGGTGCCAAAAGCGCCATGGGTAGAAGTGTGGCTATCGCCACAAACAATGGTCATCCCTGGCTGAGTTACGCCTAGTTCAGGGCCGATGACGTGCACGATACCTTGATAAGGATGCCCAAGACCATAGAGTTCTAGCCCAAAGGCTTCACAGTTTTTGACCAGCGTCTCTACCTGCATCCGACTCAGGGGCTCGCGAATGGGGAGGTGTTGATTTTCAGTGGGTACGTTGTGGTCCGCAGTGGCAATGGTTTGCTTGGGGCGAGCGTTTTCTAAGGCCCGCAAATGCCTGAGGACTCGTAACCTCATGAATAAAGTGTCGATCAATGTATAAAGCTTCAGGACCGCCCTCAGTGCGTGCCACTACGTGGCGGTCCCAAATTTTGTCAAACAGCGTCTTTGCCATAAATATATGTACAGGGAAAAAATTAGATTTTGCTTAAAGCGTTCAAATAGGCTTTGGCCGTAGCGGAAACGGTATCTGTATCTGAGCCAAAACCATAGAAGAAGGCACCATCAACCGCCACTTGAATATGGACTTTGGCCATATCGTCTGAACCACCAGTAATGGCTTGTACAAAGTACTCCTCCAGTTTCACCTCTATGCCCATAATACCATCAATTGCCTTAACAATCGCGTCTACAGGGCCATTGCCAGTTGCTTCATTATAAAGCTTCTTGCCATTGCGGTTGATGCCTACATGTGCGCTGGCTTCTTCACCAATCCCACATTGGACCTCAAGGCTATCAAGATCTAATTGACGATTTTGATGCTCTATTCCCATCAAATCGTAGAGGTCATCGTCTTGAATTTCTTTCTTGGCGTCAGCTACATTCAGAAACTGCTCATAGGTCTTCTCCAACTCAACTTTAGTGAGCGTGAATCCCAAGCGGCTGAGGCGGTGGGAGAGGGCGGCTTTGCCGGAACGCGCAGTCAAAAGAATCTGGGATTCGGGGATGCCTACATCTGCAGGATCAATAATCTCATAATTCTCGCGGTTCTTAAGTACACCATCCTGGTGGATACCAGAAGAGTGAGCAAATGCATTACGTCCTACGATAGCTTTGTTGGGCTGCACGGGCATGCGCATCAAGCGTGTGATCATGCGGCTTACCGGGTAAAGCCTTTTGACGTTGATATTGGTTTCGAGATTAAGCGTTTCGCTATGCGAACGCAAAATCATCGCACATTCTTCGAGAGAGGTATTACCTGCACGTTCACCGATACCGTTGATAGTTACCTCC
>CAZHOC010000920.1:0-3246 GCA_964534295.1 uncultured Bacteroidia bacterium
AAAAACAGCTTTCAAATGGTGAATATGGACTTTGGGGAGGCGATGCTAGTGGGGATGAGCAAATCATTTTTCAGGGAGCTTTCAACGACCCTTCTATGGTCTTTTTTGAGGTCCTGACTAATCCCGCTAATACGGCTTTTGCTCGTAATTATGTAGTAAGAGGCTATTTGGACGCTGATGTTAATCTAGATGGTAATGTGATTTTTCAAGGCGCGAGTGCGGACGTAAGCATGATGCTGCTCAATGTGCTAACTCATCCGGCCAATATAAGCTTTGCTCGTACATACGTCATTTTTATTGACCTTCCCTAAAAGAAATCAAAGCAAAAAAAGAGCGACCTTCCTTTGAAGGCCGCTCTTATATATTTTAGATGGATGCTATTATTTGGCGTCAACCATCAGGTACTCTTGCCACTTCCAGGCAGAGGCCATCATCTCATTGATGCCCAAATTAGCTTCCCAGCCAAGCTGCTCTTTTGCTTTACTAGAATCAGAATATATGGCTACTACATCACCGTCGCGACGGGGGCCTACTTCATAGTTAAGGGACTTGCCAGTGATAGATTCAAAGGCGTTGATCGCTTCGAATACAGTTACACCATTGCCTGAACCTAGATTGAATAGGTCGTATTGATGTTCATTACGACCTTCGACGAGAAAGTCGATAGCTTTGATATGCGCTTGGGCAATGTCTGTTACGTGAATGTAATCTCTGATGCAAGAACCATCACGGGTATCATAATCACCCCCAAAAACTGTCAGCTTTGGAATCAAACCTGCTGCTACCATAGTGATAACAGGTACCAAATTACTAGGACGATTTACAGGGTCTTCGCCATTAAGGCCGCTTTCATCCCCTCCAACTGGATTGAAATAGCGCAAGGCAATTGCGTTGACTTTTTCAGAGGCGTGGATGAAGTCTTTGATGATACGTTCGCCAACTAGCTTAGTATGGGCATAGGGAGATTCTGTCTCAGCAACCGGACTTTCTTCTGTTACCGGCAATTGTTCAATGTTGCCATAAACCGAACAAGAAGAAGAGAAAATAAATGAGTTCACCCCGTACTTTTCACAGCAATGCAAAAGATTGATGAGAGAACCGAAATTATTGCCGTAATACTCAAGCGGTTTATCGACAGATTCACCCACTGCTTTTAAGGCGGCGAAGTGAATTACCCCAACGATATTGGGATGGTCTTCAAATACTTTTTCAACAGCAGCGCGATCCGTAGCATCGATGGCATAGTTTAGCATACGTTTGCCGGTGATTTCTTCTACACGGTCTACGGTGCGAGCAGAAGAGTTAACGTGGTTATCAATAGAAATGACCTCATAGCGGCCACCTTTTAAGAGCTCGATTGCGGTATGAGAGCCGATATAGCCGGTCCCTCCAGTAATGAGAATTGCTGACATTAGACAGTTATTGTTTGTTTAGATAGACGCAATAATTGTGCCCATCTCTGACTACTCTTAGCTAAGGAATAATGGTCAAAATAGACCTTGCGCGTGTGAGAGGACAGTTTTTGCCAACTCTCTGGATCGGAAAGGAAAGATTCTATGTAGGAAGCAGCATCGTCGATTTCTCCTTCTTTGAAAGTGCCACCAACCCCATGAGTTTCTATAGTCTTGTCTATCTCGTTGTTTTGGGGAGAATAAAGAATGATCGGTACTCCTGCAGCTAGGGATGGGTACAACTTACTTGGCACTATAATAGCTTCAAATCCCTGCCTGATGCTGATAAAGGAAAAATGGGTAATCGCCAAAAGCTCAGGTACCTGCTCTGGACTGATGTAGTCAAACAGGTGGAAATTTTCCATTGGATTGGCTTCCTGCCAAGCTTGTATTTCCGTTTTACGATGGCCACCGCCCACGAATACAATGGAAATCAAGGGATGGTTGGCAAAGCGTTCGGCGAGGCCGAGCATAGAATCAAACTGGTGGCCAATACCCATATTGCCAAAATAGGTCAGGACGAAACGATCCTTGAATTGACTAAAAATTCCATCTTCGATAGATTTTGGATCTGCCGCAAATACGCGATCATCCGCCCAGTTTTGAATAATGCTAACCTTTTCAGTAGGGACCCCTTTTTCGACTAACTTTTCTTCCATGCAAGAACTCAAACAAACAATCTGTTTGTTGAGGCTGTACTGCTTACGTGCAAACCAATCCAATATCTTGTAAACAAAGCCATTTTTGCTGCCGGGATTTTTGGCCTCAAGGGCATCTGGATACATATCCATCAACCAAAAAATCGTCTCTTTGCCATAAAGTTTCCCCCAAAACCCACTCATTAAGGAGATAAAGGGAGGGTTTGACAAAGAGATTATCTTATCATATTTATGGCTTTGAAAAATTAGAAATAAGCTAGCTCGGAGGTAATAAATCAAATAGGCAATAAGCCGCAGAGAGAGCTTGTTTTTATCCGCTTTCGGAACGCTTATCCTTTTCATTTGGATCCGTGGGTCAATTTTAAAACCCCTCTCCAAGTCTGCTTCGTTGCCGGAATACCCCAAATCTGAGGCTAAAACACTCAGCTCAATCTCCGGATGTTCTTCTACCAAGCGATTGCAAAGTTGACTCAACAATTGAGCGGTAGAGGCAATACTGGGAAAATAATATAGTTCGATAAAGAGAACTTTCATATAGAAATTGCTAGGGGTAAAAGGACAGGCGGTCCAATGTTTTTGCTAAAGTAAAAATATCAATTTTGGATATTAAAGTAGGCTAAATCAAGCCAGTTTATTACATATTTATGCAAAGCTTTTTAGGGCTTCATTATTCTTGTTTTTACACTTTCTGCAGGATTCCCTTGATAAATCTGGTATGCCAAAGTGGATTCCGTTACCACTGAATTGACAGTGATTACCGAATGATTTGCAACCGTAACTCCAGGGCAAACCACTGCTTTTGCCCCAATCCATGCTCCCTCTTCAATAGTGATTTCTCCTACCATTAAATCAAAGCTTTCCTTCATATAATTATGATTGCCACAAAGGAGCATGGCGCCTTGTGAGATACAGGCATTTGCTTCTATGGTTACTTGTCCAAGATTATCTATCCAAGCCTCTTCTCCTATCCAAACATGGTCGCCAATCGTCAATTTCCAGGGGTACTTGATATTTACCGCTGGTTTGATGATGAGACCTTTACCGAGCTTTGCCCCAAATGATTTAAGCAATAGCTTTTTGGGTCCCATAAAGGGAAACCATCTGCTCTTAAAGAAGGTAATATGACAATAATACCA
>CAZHOC010000921.1:0-3245 GCA_964534295.1 uncultured Bacteroidia bacterium
CGTAGTTGATCGGCAATCGGGCTATTGAGCTCCTGGACCAAAGCGTTCGGCAAGGCCGGAAGCTGACGCACACTCTCCGCTGAGATTGCCTCAATCGCAGGGATGGCAGTGCGCTCGAAATTACCTCGGCCATTGAGACGAAGCAGAGGCGGATTGATGCGTGGAAGCTCGATGCGGGGGCCTGGATCAGGGAGAGGATCTGGTTTCGGAATCGGAAACAACAAATCCTCCCGCAAACGAAAAATAATGTCATCGGGGATACGAGGCAGGACAAAATGAATGCGATCTACTTCGCAGATATGCACTCTTGCTTCGCATACTGGGGCATTGAGAAAACTGCCGTCTTCAAAAAGAGGTTTGACGGTACGTCCTCTAACTGGGCATAGCTTCCACAACCAAAATTTCCAGTTGAACTCTGGAATGAGAGGAATCTCCCATTTGTTGTTGCGAAAGTCGATAGAAGGGGAAAAGGCTTGTAATCGATTGAGGTAGGGAATGTCGATACGTTCGGCGAAGCCGCCATCAGGTATAGGGGTGATAAATACCTGACTCTGCTTTAGGGCGCGAGGGCTAAGGCCAAAAGAACCTCGGTTTTTGAGGATCTTCGATTTGGCGATCAATTTGCCTTGGCGATCAAAAGCAAATGCGAAAAGCTGGAAATCTCGGTCGGGCTGACCTTCAAACTGGACGGAAAAGGCAAGTTTTTCCTTGGTTTGGGTTTTCATAAAACAGTCTTTGTTAAAGGGTTATTTTCCGGCTTTGGCTCAGGTATGACGCGCAGCTTGAAATAAATTCATCGGGGAGGCGTAAATTTGTGAGAGCAGAACATTCTCGCTATGCGCAGCTTTTGGCTTTTTGGCTTGCTACTTGCTCCCCTGCTTGGCTGGGGACAAGACCCCGTTTTGTCGCAATATTTTAGTAATAAAACCCTGCTCAATCCCTCTTTGACGGGTTATGAAGGGGGGACCTTGGTCAATCTTAATTTTCGCCAGGAAAGCTATTCGATCAGCGGTCAACAAGTTGAATTTAATACCAATAATCTCAGTGCTGAACTCGATCTCCCCTGCCTGCAATCGGCCTTAGCCCTGATGTATATCGATCGCATCGAAGGAGAAGGTTATCTACGTTGGCAGAGTCTCAGCACGGCTTATGCATGGCGTTCTCGGGCTAGACCTGATCGCCAAAAGCGAGATTGGGAATGGCGCTTTGGCATGCGCTTGGCCTATAATTGGCGCAGTTTGAATTGGGACAATCTGGTTTTTAGTGAGCAACTAGATGCTATGCGAGGGATATTAGGACCGACCAATTTGCCTTTGCCCGGAGACCTGCGTAGCAATACCGATTATTTTGACCTGCAGGCTGGCTATAGTTGGATTTACCGCAAAGGAGACAATCGTTTTAGGCTCGGCCTAACGCTCAATCACTTGCTACGCATCGAGCAGTCGGTTACCGCCGCCGATGACACCCTCCCCATGCGTACCACCCTGCATACTTCCTATATCCGGAGTATGAACCTCAATGGCATGCAACTGGATATTATGCCCTTTGTGAGGATGGATATCCAGCAAGGAAATGCGATTAGCTTTCGCCAAGCTTTTCGTTATCAGTCCTTGACCTACGGTTTGATTGTTAGCACGCATTCGATGCCTTCTCTTTGGGGGGGAGTTTGGCTGCAATCATATCAGAGTTTTGAAACCCAGCCTACTGTGCATGCTTTGGTTTTTCAGCTAGGCTTTGAATTTCCAGTGGGGAAATATCGCCATAAGAGTTCTGTCTATCGCTTTGGTTTGAGTTATGATTACCCCTTTGCGGGCCTTGCCGCCGGTGGCAGCAATATTTTTGAAGTTTCCCTAGCCGTTCATTTTCCTCAGCTCGATTTAGGTCGCTGTGCTCGAAATAAGAAACGCTACATTCCTGCTGCAAAGTTTTAAGGGGAATTGCCTAATTTCCTGCCATCAAAAGCCTTTCATCCAATATCGTACTAGTCATTATCCTCAACCTCCTGGTCAAGCCGGCTTGGCTCTTGGTGGAGATGGTTTTGCAAGATGAGGTGGGGCATGATGCCTGGGGTTCATATGGGGCGCTTTTGTCCTTTGCCTTTTTGTTTGTGACTCTGGCTGATCTTGGGATCAACAATTACACCACCAAGACTCTGGCCGAAGCGCCAGAACGATTAAGGACTGATTTTCCCCATTTCTTTTCTGCCAAAATGCTGCTGACGCTGATCTATCCCGTAATCTTGGGCGGATTGGGTTGGCTCATCGGCTATCGCGGCCAAGAGCTAGAATTTTTGATGCTGCTCTGCCTTGTGCTAGGAGGTATGCAAATCGCAGAATTTATCAGAGCGAACTTTCGAGCCAAGCAACGCTTTACCCTCGATAGCTTCCTTTCGGTCTTTGATCGACTCTTATTGATGGGAGTGGTCGCCTATATGCTGATGCGAGATATCACCATTGGACAATTTATTTATGCAAGGGTGCTCGTCGTAGGTGTGGTAATCTTTTGCTTTTATGTCCTGCTGATGCGAGTCTACGGTTGGATCAAACCACAGCTAAATTTCAAAGCCATCGGCAAGGTGATCCAAATGAGCTGGGGCTTCGCCCTGATGACCATCCTCTACTCCTTGCACGACAAGGTTGATCAGGTGATGTTGGAGCGCTTATACAGCAAGGCCCAAAATGGTCTTTACTATGGTGCTTACCGTTGGCTAGATGCCTTCAGCATGTATCTCTGGACCGTTTTACCCATCTTTTTTGCGCGCTTCGCCTACCTCAACAAGCAGCCCAAAGAAAAGGAACGACTGCTGCATTTTGGCCAAATCATCACGGCCTTGCCTATGATATTTGTGGGAGTCTTTATCTGGTTTCATGGCGAGAAATTGCTCTTCCTTTTTGAGGAAAGTTCCCCTGCCGAAATCGAAACCATGCGCCGCTGTTTGCAAGCCCTCTTTGTGGCCGCCATGATGAATGGGGTCTTTGCTATTTTTAGTACTCTCCTTACCTCAACCGGGCACGAAAAAAATGTCAATATCATGGTCTTGCTGAGCATCATCCCCAATATTGGCCTCAATTTTTGGCTCATCCCTCAGTATGGGGCTGTTGCAGCTGCCTGGACAACAGTGGTGAGTTATTCACTCCTCAATGTCCTTTATGTGATATATATCCAGCAAAAATTGGAGATCGTAGTACCTTGGTTACAAATGGCCAAACTCTTTTCTGCTGCTGCGATGCTCTTTGTAGGTTTTT
>CAZHOC010000922.1:0-2165 GCA_964534295.1 uncultured Bacteroidia bacterium
AGGTGGCTGTAGTCCTAGCCCAACATTTTGAACAAGTCTTTGCCACTGACCTCAGTGAAAATCAGCTCAAGCAAGCCCAAGCTCAGCCCAATATAAATTATAGTATCAGTCGAGCCGAAAAAACTCCTTTTGA
This sequence comes from uncultured Bacteroidia bacterium, assembly GCA_964534295.1. Lineage (GTDB taxonomy): Bacteria > Bacteroidota > Bacteroidia > J057 > J057 > JBCAWW01. Next base: position 134 of record CAZHOC010000922.1, read on the forward strand.
GGACCAACAATTTGATGCCATTACCGTTGCCCAAGCGATCCATTGGTTTGACCTCAGATTATTTGAACAGGAAGTATTAAGAGTGCTAAAACCTCAAGGCCATCTCTTTATCTGGGGCTATGGCTTGGTCCGCATTGATCATCAAATTGACCCAATTGTTGATCACTTCTACACCCAAATCATCGGTCCCTATTGGGATAAAGAACGCAAATACATCGATGAGCACTATCAGGGAATAGTGCTAAATCTGGACAAAGTAGCTACTCCTTCTTCTTTGCAAATTTCACGATCCTGGACGCGAGCAGACTTCCTAGGCTATATCAGGACCTGGTCCAGCGTCAAGAGATATCGTAAAGCCCATCAGACTGATCCCTGTGTAGAGTTGGAAGCAGCCTTCAAGCCTTTTTGGGGATCAAGTGAAGAGAAAGAAGCCATTTTCCCGCTCTTTATGCAGGTTTGGCAGAAGGCTTAGGAAAAGTTTTACCCCTCCTACCGCATAATTAGGGCAATAGGAGGGGTATTTTAAAAGCATCAACTAAATCCGCGAGGGCATTAGTTCGATACATAATTCTGATTTCTGATTCGAGGGAAGCATTTGCCAAAGTCTTGCTCAATTACCTTTACGATATTGAGAGGGACTCATCCCCACTTTGTTTTTAAATACTTTGGCAAAGTGTTGGGGATATTCAAAACCTAGACCATAGGCAATTTCACTGATAGACTCGCTAGTGCCGAGGAGACGACTTTTGGCTTTATCAATAATATAAAAGTGGATATGTTCAATGGTGTTTCGGCCGGTTTCTTTTTTTAGGAGGTCGCTCAGATAGTAGGGAGACATACCCATTTGGTTGCCTAGATAATTTACACTTGGAATCCCTATCTCGACCGCCTTGCCTGAGTCAAAGTAGGCTTTTAAAGTCTTCTCAAAGTCCACGACTAGGTCTTTGTTCAAATTAGTGCGAGTATAAAACTGCCTATCAAAATAGCGAGTACAATAATCTAGAAAGAGTTTGATATTGGAGATAATCAATTCTTGACTGTGGCGGTCCAAGTTGAGTGAGATCTCCTTCTTGATCAAATTGACAATGTCTTGGATCGAATGCTTTTCATCAGCAGAGAGGTGCAGGGCTTCTCGAGCATCGTAGTCAAAAAAAGAGTATTGGTCAATTTTCGCCCCTAAGTCCGACTTGCGGATGAGATCAGGATGAAAGACCAAGGTCCAAGTACGATCATGGCTGGCTTGTTCATTGTCGGGCTCATATTCTACCACCTGATTGGGTTTGACAAAAATCAAGGTACCTTCTTGAAAATCGTAGGTATTTCGACCATAGTAGATCGTCCCTTCTACCCCTAGTTTCAAACTGATATAGTATAAATCCGTCGTAAAACGTACCCCCCTAAAGTCGATATCTTCAGAGCCACTAAAATCAGTGATGACCGAAACCAAAGGGTGCTTAGGCTTTGGCAATCCCAATTGTTTGTGAACCTCACTGATCGATTGAATGTGAACTATCTTAGTCATCAGGGATCAATTATGCTTTTAACATCATATCAGTCATTCTCCGTGCTAGCTTATCGTAGGTCCGGTCATTTAACCATCTTCGCAAGAACAAGATAACATTTGCATTCTTTCCGACCACGTAGCGAGTTTTAGGTCTTTTGGCGTTCACAATCTTAATGATCGCATCTGAGACAACAGAGGTAGGAGACATATTGCGAGGATTATTGGCGTTTATCATGCCCTTGGCTACTCTTTCCGTCTCCTGCTCATAGACCGTACCCTTGGCTTTGTCGGTAAGAGATTGACTCAATACATCCACAAATTTGGTGGCGACTCCAGCTGGTTCGACCAGCACCACATCAATCCCAAAGGGCTCTAATTCCATCCGAAGGGCATCACTCCAACCTTCAAGCGCAAATTTAGAAGCGTGATACCATGAACCCAGCACAGGCATATGCATTTTGCCGCCAATAGAGGAAGTATTGATAATCTTGCCTTTGCCTTGCGCTCTCATAGTGGGAAGGACTGCTT
>CAZHOC010000922.1:2182-3240 GCA_964534295.1 uncultured Bacteroidia bacterium
TTCGTTACTTCAGCGACTCCAAAGAGATTAACGTCAAATTGGTGCTTAGCTTCCTCATAAGTGATGTTTTCGACCGCTCCAGTCAGCGAGTAACCAGCATTGTTCCAGAGTATGTCGATACGATCTTGCTCCAGTAGAATTTCGTCTATGGCTTTTTTGATAGATATTTGATCAGTTACGTCCATGGCGAGGGCTTTGCCACCTGCATTGACGAGCTCTTGCATCTTTTCTACTCTACGAGCTGCCCCGTATACGACATGCCCTTCTTTGAGTAAGCGTAAGGCGGTGTCTTTGCCCATACCAGAAGAAGCGCCGGTGATCAATATTACTTGTTTCATGATTTTATGATTAATGATTTCGATGAAACAAAAATGAATATGGGAGGACAAGCAATTGAATACATTTTCCAGTAGGATGAATACATTTTGCAGAGAGTAGAAGGCGAAGCTCTTTCCAGCTATTGCCGAGAGGATAAAAGCGTTCCGCGTCCCGAAAGCTTTCGGGAGTAAAAAAAATTAAGAGTTGGCTATTATTATCTACCCAATTTTTGCCTAACCCATCTACCCAATAATACTAATCCACAAAGCAGCAAAATCAACTGACTCAAGGGACTGACTAAATCTCCCCAGCGACTGTAAAAAGTAGGCTGATGAAATATCGGCACATCGGCAATCATCAAATGATCCTCGTCGGCAAAAAAATCATCCGTCGCATGATAATGGCCAAAGGCGTCCACAGCACTGGATAAACCATTACTTACCGCTCTTACCTGCGAGAAGCCATTTTCGATGGCGCGTATGTTGCCAGCCAAGGTGTGGTAAGGTGAAAGCGCATACCAATCTCCTGTTGGTACTAAGAGAATTTTAACCGCTTGCTGACCAGCCTGACGGATAAGCTGCGGGAAGTCAGTATCATAGCAGATAGCATAAGAGAGTCGGCCGTAGGGCGTTTCGATCACATCTAGTTTTCCGTCTCCCGGAACGCTTGGGTCTGCGCCTTCGACTGGCACATTTTTGTAATAGGTATCCAAGATTTTCCCATCGGGACCGATCACGAGG
>CAZHOC010000923.1:0-3239 GCA_964534295.1 uncultured Bacteroidia bacterium
GACGTCGGGATTAGCCAGCCAAGCTGTCTCTAGAGATAAGCGTTCTGCGCAGCTGCCTAGCAAAATAGTAAGTCCCTCACATTGATCTAAGTTTGGGGCACGAATCAAGTTTTTCTGAGAAGAGCGTTTTGAAACTATTTCATTGCAAATGAGTTAGTTGGGTAACCATTAAAATGCATATACCATGAAATTATTAAGAACTCTTATCTTAACGATTACCCTATTGTATGTAGGTGATTTGGCGGCCCAATTGGAAAAGGGCAGGATTCAGCTTGGCGCTGAAGTATCTACTGAATTAGAAATTGGAGTCGGGTTTCCTTTTAAGTACAGGAGACTGATGCCTGAAGTGAGTTATTTTCTGGTTGATAATTTTTCACTGGGGCTGTCAGGCTACTATAAATACACCCTGACGGGTACTGATATCTATCCTATTGAGGGGAGAGAGTATAGCTTAGGACTAATTTCTAGGTATTATTTCTTGCAAAGGGGTTCCTTTTCTCTGTTTGCAGAAAGTAATCTGGAGTATGGAGAGCGGAAAGCTATATCTAACTATTTTGACCACCTCAATTTTCATTTTAGCGAAATAAAAGCAGGATTAGGAATGGGTATGATTTATCACATTATTCCTAATGTTGCCCTTAGTCTTTCGATACGGAACAATCGAGTTTTTATGTTTTCTGATGACGGTTTTAGGAGGAGAGGGGAAGGCGACTACCGCTTGGGATTGAAAATAAATTTGAGAACTGCGAGATAGAGCTTGCTGAGGCGATCTAATAGATAAAAATTGGCCGCTAGAATTATCTTTTCTAGCGGCCAATTTTATAAATAAGCGTTCTGCGAAGCAGTAGAAAAACTACTCTCGCATCAACTTTTGATATTTCCTACGGTCGAGTCCGATGGCGAGTATGCGGACAGAGTCTCGATTGTGCAAATGAGAGCGCCAAGGCACCATGGCATAAGCAGAAAGTCTGTCGCCTGTATCCTCATCGCAATTGACTAGGTAGCGAGCGGACATCTTTTCGCCCTGTACGATATGAAAATACTCTTGCAGATAGAAATCGGAAGAGCCTGTCTTACGTTCGATGGCATACTGCAATTTTTCTTGCAAAGAATCTAGGTCTGTATTCCAAGGGAGATTGTTGAGATTGAGCATGAAAAAACCTTCATACTCATACTGCTTAACATCCTCATACCAATAAACCTCGGGGCTATTATTGAGGGTATTGATCGCCTTTTTTAAAACATCTAGATCACCAAAAGATATGCGCGACCAAGAGATTGAGTTGGCTTGATTTTTTAGCTTGTCAAAATCTTCAGGAAAAAACCTATAGCTCCGACCTTCTACCGTAACATAGCCACAGTGTAGATTAAGTAGGACAGTTTTGACCAATTGTTTGTCCTGATAAAACTTCAGTGAGTAATGATAATCACAGTCATCTTCTAGGGTTGGTTCGAAATCCCATTTAGACTGTAGCTCATTAAGCAGAGATTTGTTCGTAGTAATAAAAGTTCCAAGCTCTTGTTGAATCGGAATGAGTTGATAATTGTGCAGGGGAACGCCTACAAGGGCCCATTCACCCGAATAGAGAGCTAAATCAGAAAGAATAGTCTTTGCGGTAACGGGGCTGAAGGAGAGCAGGAACGCCAGATAGATAATTAATCGCATAGGAAATTTGTGGTGGTTAGAAAAAGTCTCTGTGTCCTAATTAGTAGATAGCAAAAGCTGTGCTAGTCTTCTCCTTCTTCCACCTCTTGTACCAAGACTTTTTCTGCGATTGCTTGGGCGGTAGGAGTGCTGGCAATTCCACCAAGAGCAGTTTCCTTATATTTCTCCTCCATAGAAGCTCCGACCTCTCCCATTGCGTCTATTACTTCATCTACTGGGATGACCGCGCTGTCGCCTGCTAGTGCAATTTGAGCAGAGGCAAAAGCGATGACGGCTGCTGAACCATTGCGTTTGACACAAGGAACTTCTACCAAGCCTGCCACGGGATCGCAGATCAAGCCTAGCATATTCATAATCGTAATGGCGACCGCTTCAAAGGTTTGCTCCACATTGCCCCCAAGCATGTAGACAATCGCCCCTGCGCCCATGGCTGCGGCTGTACCTGTTTCCGCTTGGCAACCTCCTACAGAACCGGCAATGGAAGCGCGTTTTTCAATGATCAGCGCGATACCAGCGGCTACAAGCATACCTTCGTAGAGCTTTTGCTTAGGGATCTGATGCAAGGCTTCCATGGTAGTCAATACACCCGGCATAATACCGGAAGCACCTGCAGTAGGAGCTGCCACCACACGTCCCATACAGCTATTTACCTCCTTAGCCGATAAGGCATTGACTAGTAGCATCTGAAACTCTTTACCTAAAACGGAGATTTCGCAGTCTCTGACTTTCTTGGCACCATTATCGATCATGCCACTGAGAGATTGCATATCGCGTTCAAGCCCTGTCTGCACCGCATCTTTCATCACAGCATAGGCTTGGGCTAGTTTGTCCCAAATTTCTTTTTCTGGGCGACCACGTTCTCGGATTTCATACTCTAGTACCGGTTGCCATATGCTGTCTTGATGTTGGCTAAGGTACTCTTGCCATTCGGCGAAGCTATCAAATAATACTGCCATGAATCGGGGGTTGAGAATTTCACAAGCAATGATTGAAAAGGTCTATTTGCTTAATAGACTACGAGTTTTTGGAGGTAACGTCGGTTTTCATTGGAGACATCTTGAATGCGAACCTCATAAATACCCGCTTGTAGAGTGGCCTCAAAGTAGGAAGGCAAATTGACAGAATCGAATTCAATCAATTTGCTGTAAACCTTGCTACCTCGGATATCAAAAATTTCTAATTGCGCACTAAAGGCTTCAGTACCAAAGGGAAGGGTCAACCAAAAGCTACCTGCATTGGGGTTGGGGTAGAGGAGGAGTTCGCCTCCGGCGAACGGATCGTCGTAGCTTCTTTGCGCGAGAGGGGCTTGGCCAAGTGTCTCTAGCATCAAGCGTGCGTTGGGTATGCCGTAACCATAAAACTTATCAGGGGATTGGAATCGATCTGCTGATTGAATGAGGGCATCATAAACCTCTTGGCGACTGGCTTGTGGGGCTGCTTGCAGCACACATGCCAACATACCAGAAATCACGGGGCAGCTAAAGGAAGTACCGCTACCGCGTGCCAAGGCGCCATCTGGGAGTAAGAGGTAGGTGTCTTGCCCCATAGCGGTTACCTCTGGCTTGATCTTACC
>CAZHOC010000924.1:0-3237 GCA_964534295.1 uncultured Bacteroidia bacterium
TCAGTCAAGCAGATCCAAGGCTTTGTCGACCAATTGGGGATCGATATGAGCGAATCGCAAAAGGCTATCTCTGAATTCAAATCCTTCAATGACTTTTTTTATCGCCGTCTGAAGCCAGAAACTCGCCCCATAGGCGAAGGCTTTGTATCGCCCGGAGATGGTAAATTATTAGCCTTTGAAAATGTTGCGGATGTACATCAATTCTTTGTCAAAGGCCGTGAGTTTACCCTAGAGGAGTTCTTGGCAGATGCCGCCCTCGCAAAGCAGTATGAAAAGGCGAGTATGTTGATATTACGGCTCGCGCCGAACGATTATCATCGATTTCATTTTCCCTATGCCGGTACTCCTTCCGCCGTAAAAGCAATTCAAGGAAGTTACTTTTCGGTATCTCCTCATGCCTTAGCGAGCAATTTCACCAAGGTGTTTTGTGAAAATAAAAGGGAGTATTGTACCCTAAGTACGAAGGATAAGGGGGATATTATCCTTGCTCCAGTTGGGGCTACGATGGTGGGCAGTATCATAGAGACCTACGAAGCGGGTAAGGTGATAGAAAAGGGACACGAGATGGGTTATTTCGCCTTTGGTGGTTCGACCATAGTGGTATTGATCGAGCGTGATAAAATCACTATTGATCCCGATATACTTGAAAATACCCGCCAAAAGATGGAAACCTTTGTCAAAATGGGCGCAAAAATAGGCGTCTAATCAAGCCATGATTCGAAAATTGAGGCAAGCCATAAAAAGTCTACTCAAGAAGTGGAAAGCCCGCAATCGCAGTAGATTGTACTGGGGGTTTGTACTCGCTATTTTGCTTCTCTCCAATCTGTGGCTATTTATCCAGCAAGCAAAGCTGGAGGATACCATTGAAAGCCTCAAAACTGAGCAAGAACTCAATCAGGAAGCTTTGGCTTCCGGCCTCATTAAACTGAGAGATCTAGAACTTACTGACAATCTGCTCGCCTCGGTCGAAGACGAAATTGAGCGTTCTGCGAAGCAGCAACTCAGTCCAGAAACCATCGCTCGGATTGCTGCCCTTAGTCAAGAAATCGCCCCTAAACATCCATTGGTGGAGGACAGTATCGTTATCAGTCCTGCTAGAGGGCATTTGTTAAGCAGTCTCACTTTGATGAAGATGGACACGAGCTCCTTTCGTCAAATCCGAGAGCAGGTTTCCTTTGCAGGCGCGGAGCTAGCCAATGTCGATTTGGCTGGTAAAGACTTACGTAATATTGATCTCCGCAAAGCCAATTTGCCCAATGCTTTTTTAGTAGGGGCAGATCTGCGAGGGGCCGACTTGAGAGGCAGTCGATTAAGTAGGGCCACCCTAGATTCAGCTCAGCTAGATGGTACCAATTTAAAACGCGTAGATTTTCGCTGGGCCAGTATGATTCAGGTGAGTCTGACCTACGCACAACTTGATGGTATTAAGCTTGCCAACGCAAATCTATCCGGAGCTAATCTCTATGCCGCCATGATCGAATGGGCGGATCTCAACAATGCTTCTTTTGCCCAAGCCAATATGCAGTGCGTGGGCTTCAAAGGGAGCGATTTGCGTGAAACCAATATGCAAGGAGCTATCCTTGATGAGGCATATCTCGGACGCACAGATATGAGCGGTACCAATCTGATAGGGGCAAGCCTACAAGCAGCCAATATGACGGGTTACAGCCCTATCAATCTGTCTCAGGTGAGTGTCGATGATTCCCTCTGGCTGCAACAGCTAAGTCTATGGCAGGTGAAAGGCGCAGAGGCGGAAGCCGCAAAGTATCAGGTCTTGCCAAATCCTTCACAGGCAGGGACTTACTACCTAGAAGCCCTAGCTAAATAGGGGCTTAATTCAAACTTAAGGTATAGACATTTTCCTGCACGCGATTGAGCTTATAGGCAAAGCGAACCAGCATCTGATCTGTTTTTTGAAAAGGTTTTAGATTGATCGAAAAAGCCCAGCTAAAATAGGTCTGCATATCATTGAGATAAGCGGCTAACAGCTCAGGAGACCAAATGGTTGCGTTGCTGATATTGTGTTTTTGAGCGAGGGTTTTGCCGAGTTCCTGCCCCCATTCATTGTTGATGATGTCGACATAATTATCCACCGCACCATTTTCAATATCTTCTCGCTGTTCCTGGCTAAAATGCCCGCTAATCAATTCTGGCATGTGGTAGCGCTCGTGGGCATCGGCCACAAAATCGGCAAATTGCTCCGAATAAATAGACGTAATAAAGGCTTGGGCCGTGATATGATTAAAGGAGTTAAGAAAGCCCTTTTCAGAGAGGTCGCGTCGATCTAAAGTCGCTCTATCATGCTCACTGATATTTGCTTCCATCGCCAAAGCAAGGTCAAAAAAGGCTACATCTCCTTCTTGAAATAGATCTGGACGCCTTCTGGCTAGGATAGAGACCTCCATCAGATTGGTTCTATTAAAGGCTGAATAGGGATAGTGCAAGCCTAGTTTTACTTTTTCCCAAAGCCCACCATATTTCGCGGCGATAAAGTCCTCCTCACTCACTCCTTGTTTCAAAATACTGCAAACACTCTTGCCATTGCTAAAGTGAGTGATCCTCAGCATAGGCTCGCGTGGGAGTTTGGTACCTGTCAGCGTATCAGCGTGAAAATACTCGAACTTGACCATGCTTTTGAGCTGCTCGAGGGATTGGATTCTCGTCGTCATCAAAGCCCCTCTAACCAGTGGAGTATTTTGCTTGGCTTGCGCTTGATACTGGGGGGCCGCTTCGCGGAACGATTGCCCACTGACTTTGATCGTATTGAGCATAGATTCCTCCGATGCACTCCGATCTACCAAGATCGAAAAGAGGCATAGTAGTAGTGGTAAGAAGGAAATTTTGCTCATACAAGGGTCGATTCAAAAGCCCAGCCTACGCTTTTTTGCATTTGGTCTCTTTTGGATTTTGGACCGCTTCGCGGAACGCTTATCCCTAAAGGAGGGAGCTTTGGGGGCTTTAATTGATTCTAAATTATCAATAAGCGAGCAAAACTACTATGACAAATGAGGTATTTTTCTATGCCTCGGCAGAGGCTCGGGAAGAGTAATTTTGAAAGAAATTTAAAAAAAAATTAAAAAAATACTTGACCCTTACCTTAGGTCATAGCCTACCTTTGCATTATAATTGAATAAAGTCATGACAAAATATTCGGTTAAACAGTTATCAGAGCTGGCAGGAGTAAGCATACGCACTCTGCATCATTACGATCGTATCGGTTTGCTGAAACCTTCTTTC
>CAZHOC010000925.1:0-3237 GCA_964534295.1 uncultured Bacteroidia bacterium
GAAGGGACGCTCGGGGGAAGTACCGAGCCAGAGGTTCCAATCCAGCGTTTCGGGAACCGGATCACTTCCTACTGGAGCCGGTCCATCGAAGCCCCAGTTTTTGGGAGACCAGGCTCTTACTGTGCTGACCTTGCCAATGATACCAGACTGAATCAATTGAACCGCGCCTCTATACTGATCCCATGAGTGAATTTGAATCCCCATTTGAGTATGCAGATTCTTCTCGGCAGCCAATTTGCGCATGGCTCTAGCCTCAGAAACATGGTGTGTCAGAGGTTTTTGGCAGTAAACAGGCTTACCCATTTCCATCGCCATCATAGAGGCCGGAGCATGAGTGTGATCGGGGGTAGAGACGATGACTGCATCAATTTGCTCGCCCATTTCGGCTAGCATGATTCGATAGTCCGCGTAGAGTTTCGCCTCTGGATGTAGCTTTTGAGCTGCCTTCAGCGCTGTGGCGTCCACATCACAAAGGGCGCTCACTTTTACCTGTGCGTGAGAAGAGATTGCTTTCAAATCAGCACCTCCCATGCCCCCGACGCCGATGTGAGCCGTATGTAAAGTATCTGCAGCGCTTCTGGCAAGCAGAGCAGAGGGCAGTAGAGCTGCGGAGGAAGTCAGCAGGGCGGTATTTTTGAGAAAGCTTCTTCTTTTCATCGTTTGACGCTTAATTGTTCGGTGAGTAGTGGGACAAGGACTTCCCGTAACTTAAAATAGCCAGCTACATTGGGATGTAGGCCATCAGAGAAAAATATTTCTTTAAGTTTTTGATTTTCCCGTAGGAAGCTATCGCCTACATCGGCGAACGCTACTCCTTTTCGGTTGGCAAGTCGGGAGATGTCGAGGTTGAGTTCCGCGATGCGGTCCTCCATATCTCTGCGCGGCAAAATACCCATCAGGATAATTTGGGCCTCGGGCTGACGTACTTTGATCGCCTGCATCAAAAGGTCTAGGCCAGCAACTATTTCCTCATTTGTATTGACTCTCAGATTGTTAGTGCCAATCATGACCATAATGCGTTCCGCCTCGAAGCCATCTAGCTCGCCATGATAAACGCGCCAGAGTACATTTTCAATGCGGTCCCAGCCGAAGGCATAATTCATGACTCCTTCTGGTGTCAAAAATTCCTCCCAAGTGGTTTCTTCGCGGGCGACTTCACTTTTGGGCAAGCCCCCCCAAATATGAATAATCGAATTGGCGAGAATGACTGATTTGGGCGGATCATACTCGTTGATTTCTAAGATCTCGCGATGGCGTTTTTCCCAATTGTAATTGTTGAATTCGCGAGATTGGATAGTAGGCTGAGTAGTGCTGAACGCTCCCGTGGGTTCATGTAAAATGCTGCGAAGCTTTTGCTCATAGCTAAGTGCATAGCGCATCATCCCTAAATCCGTAGGATGGGTGCCGTCGACCATATCGTCTAGCTGAAGGCCGATTTCTTCTTTGGTGAGATAGTACAGTCCTTTGATGCCTTCTTTTTGTAGCTCGTAAAATGCTTCGAGCTGAAGCTCATTGATGGTCATATAGGCCTCCTGGCGAGCTTCATTGACAAACTCTTCGGTATAGCCTGCGTGATCAACCAGCAATACTGGCGTCTGAGGGTGCTCAGCCTTTAGCGTGCGGACAGAGTTCAAAATACGATCCTTGACGGCCGATTGGCTTAAGCCTAAGCGTTCCCAGGCATCTGCGGCTAGATTGGGTAGACAATCGAGAATATAGATTTTGGCATCAATTTCGGTAAGGAGATCGATCACTTCTTCTTCGAGGCGGCCTGAGCCGCTAAAGCCTAAGTTGATGAGGGGGCGATCCATTTTCCTACCTACAATAGCGGTCCAGGCCATACCGGGTCTAGAGGCACAGGCTCCATGGGCGATAGATGTGCCATAAACTACGATGGGTTTTTCTTTACGGATAGGCAGGGCTTCAAAATAAGTCTCCTGCTCTACGCCAATTTCTAGCCATTCCACCTCATTGTAGAGGGGGAGGTAAAGGCGATATTCTCGCCCAAATTCGTGATAGCCATCATTTGGCTTCAGGCTGGTAAATCGATAACTGATGGTGTCAGCAAAATACCGCTTGCCGGCGCACCAAACTTCTTTGCCATCGCTATCGAGGGCATAGAGATCAATGCCGCTAACGCCGGTAGCAGGCATATGAGGCAGGGCAAAATCGTCTTTGCGTTTGACGATGTAGCGTATTTGAATACGAGGACTGTTGGAGCGAAATCGAATCATAAGACCTGCAGAGTGCCTGCTATTGCCCCAAACGCCATTGGAGACGCTGGATTTGGCCTTAGAAGGCAGACGGTCATAAGGAGCTTCAACATCTCTGGGCCAGGCTTGGCCTTCGATCACTTTAAATTCATGTTCAATGGGGTTCCACCATTGTAGGGACTGAGCGTTCTGCGAAAAGCAGCTAAAACAAGAAAAGCTGGCTAACAGGAAAAGTAATTTTTTCAAGGTGTAATTAAAATAAGGGTTAGGAAGTTAGTCTATCTGTATTAAGGGGTTTTGATTTCTTTAATTTCAATGTTGCGAAAGCGGAGGACATCACCATGTCCGAGAAAACCAATGTGGCCAGTTTTGCGCAGTAGACCTGTGTGCTCACGATGATCCATGGTCCCGCCTTCACTGGCTTTGATATAATCTCCGTCCAAGATGCTCGTACCATTAAGGATCACCTCAATATGGGAGCCTTGCACAATGACTTCTTGTTTGTTCCATTCGCCAACGGGCATCAAATGTCCCCGTCGTGCTGGAATTACACCATAAACCGAGCCATGATATTGATAGGGCTGTAAACTATCGTATTTACTAGCGGTATTATCGAGAATTTGAAGCTCTATTCCTTCATAAGCGGCATCTCCCTCCAGTGGGGCGTGAATACCTAAGCCGTTATTGGCACCTGGGGTGAGTTGAAATTCGAAGCGAAAGATGAAGTCACTGTATTCTTTTTCGGTGTAGAGGTTGCCACCCCCACCGCCTTGCGGATCGATCACGATCACGCCATCCTCAACTTTGTAGGAATCTTTATTACCTATCCAGCCGTCTAGGTTTTGACCATTGAAGAGAGAAACAAATTGGGCTTCCTTGGATGAGGCTGAGCGTTCTCCGCAGGAGTAAAAAAAGAACCCGAGACCGAGCAATAGCAGGGGAAATAGCAGGCTTCTAGTATGCATAAGTAGTCGTAAATCGCTAGTAGGCCTAAATGATAGGCAGGATTCTCGAAATTCCAAAG
>CAZHOC010000926.1:0-3234 GCA_964534295.1 uncultured Bacteroidia bacterium
TGTGTTCAATTCTTTATCATCTCCTGCTGCGCAGAACGCTTATCTCTTCAGATCCCTGCTCGATGAATTCGCTTTTGCTCATTCATTCGGCTGGGATGACATATCGCTCTCTGTCATGCTGGAATGTGAGGCACGAGCATATCCGGTATCTTTAGTTCTTCTCCTGCTACGCAGAACGCTTATCTAAAATATTTGCCCCTTTATTAAACTAGTTTAATGAACGGGCATTTTCTATGCCCTTACTTTGGGTCATCATTCACTCATAAAACATTCTAAACATGGTATTTATACAAAAATGGGGCTTAGCCCTACTGGGACTTTTTTGCCTAAACTTTGGCTTCGCTCAGCAAACTGAGACGAAAGAAGACTTTCCTTATTCCAATCGATTTTCGCTAGTCTCCGGTGTATCACAAGCTTTGCTTGGAGGCGCCAATCTCGAAGCTACTTGGTACAGCAAACGCATGAGCTTTGACTACTCTCACGGTTGGAACCTAGAGTTTACAGGCACAGCTCTCACTGAAATGGATTTAGAACAAGGGCTAAATGTCCGTATGCCTTGGACCACAGGCTTTGGGGTGGGCTATCGAGTAACCAAGTATTTTGACGTGCGCCTGGAGCCCAAACTGCATCGCTATGAGCTCTTTTATGACGGCCAAAACTTTAGCGGCGATCCCATTACTCAATACACTACGGCTACCCTAGGGATCGGTCTATACTATCGCTATTATCCGTTCCGGAAACGCAACGACTGGTCCCAAGGCATCGTGATCGTGCCCAATGCACGCTTCTGGCCCAACATCTGGAGTTCATTACCCAACAATGAATACACCTACACCAATGCCAATACAGAGGCATTAGCTACCCACCAAGCGGGCAGACAGGGCATTCCTGGCACAGGAGGTTTCTTTATGAATGTGAGTATTGGCTATACCTTTGGGGGTAAATAATCTCTAGTGTACTAAATGCCCACGGACTACTTCGGTCCAAAGACCATAACCGGTCGCATTCATATGTAGACTATCATCGATAAAGATATCTGATCTGATTTTGCCATCCTCAGTCATCATGGGGGTGGCAACGTCTATATAGGTCAGCATCTCGTCCTCGGCGGCCATTGCCTGGATGAGTTGGTTGGTCGCTTGGGCCTTGGCCAGCAAGTTTTTACGTGCAATAGAAGGCTTAACCGCTAAAAAATAGGTAGGCACTCCTGGCAGCTTTTCCTGCATCAATTCCTGAAAAAGCCCCATCCGCATGGCTACATGCTCGGGCGTCAGCGTATCGCTTGTAATATCATTATCGCCCTCGTAGACCACCACGGCCGAAGGTTGATAATTAAACACAATCCGGTCTGAGAAATAGAGTAAATCTTCAAAGTTAGAGCCCCCAAAACCACGATTCAGCACTGGCAAAGGAGCTAAATCTTGCTCTATGGTCTTCCACATGCGTACACTAGAGCTGCCCACAAATAAGACAAAATCTTCAGGTGGACTCGCGATGGAATCTGCTTTTTCGAAAGCACGGATTTCATTTTCAAAGCGGTGGATGACAGGAATGCCTTCTGCAGGAGTTTCTGTAGTGGAGACCGCTGTTTTAGCCGGTTCGCCACAGGCGAACGCTAAAGTCGCTAAAAAAAGTAAGTAAAGTTTGTTCATGAGCTATAGCACTTATTTACGCTCTACAATTGATAAAAAAGTAGCGCCACCATCCCATTAGCTATACGGGAGCAGCGCTACGGTATCAAATAATCTTTCTTAAAAATCATCCACCTCACGATAGGCAGCAATCAGTTTCTCCTCTCCTTCTTTGCCAGGATGGAAGTTGCCGTGCTCCATACCCAAGATTCCCTTAAAGCCCTTGGATTTGATATGCTTAAATACGTTTCGGTAGTTGATCTCACCCGTCGTAGGCTCCTTACGCCCAGGATTGTCTCCAATCTGGAAGTAGGCAATTTCCTCATAGGCCATATCAATATTGGGGATTAGGTTTCCTTCTTGGATCTGTTGATGATAAAGATCGTCCAAAATCTTGCAAGAAGCACTACCTACTGATTTACAGATTTGATAGGCTTGCGGTATTTTGGTCAAAAATAAGCCCGGATGATTGTAGAAGTTTAAAGGCTCTAGCACCATCACTAAATTATGAGGTTCTAGAATTTCGCAAGCGCGTTTGAGTGCGTCTACTACATTCTGGGTCTGATAGCCCATTTCTAGACGAGGGTCGACATGCCCTGGCACTACCGTCATCCATGTCGCATTGACTCTTTTAGCTACCTCTACAGAATCCTTGATATTACTCAAAAACTCGTCGAGATAATCTTGCTTACCACTAGCGAGATTGGGCTCATTCCAATAGATTTTATGGGCCACAAAAACGCCCATTTCCATACCGTGTTTAGCCATGGTACTAGCCATCTTCTCTTGGAGAGCGACATCTCTATTTTTCATACCATTGTCTTCCAGCGCCCGAAAGCCTACTTCTGCCATGAAGTTGAGCTGGTCAATGGGATCATCCCCTGCAGAATGCTTAAACATGCCCAAATGCGGGGCAAATTTCATTTGAAATTCTTCTCCTTTTGGTTTTTGCTCAGGCTGCGCCAGAACGCTTCCCCCAGCTGTGGCTGCTGCCGCAGCTCCTGCGACAAAGGTATTTTTTACGAATGCTCTTCGGTCCATGATTTTTTGCTTGAATAGTAGAATGGATATAAACAAGGATTGAAGAAGAATGGACTTCCTCAACCCTTGTATTAGATTCAGTTTTATTATTTACGGCTAGACCATCTTGGTAACCCCTGGTGTTGGGATCGGATAGTAGCCATCCGCATTAGGCTTGATCGGCGGCTCAGCATCAAAGGAGAACTCCTTTGGCATGAGACTGATTTCAGACTGCATCAGATCATCCCATTCTACGACTTGCCCAGAGTAGGTCGCTGCGCGTCCAAGCAGGGCAGTCATCGTACTCTTAGCCCCGTTTTCAGCATCGGCAAATTTGTATTCGCCTTTGGCTATTGCAGCAAAAAGCTCATCATGCTCTACTTGATAAGGGTTTGGATCCTTCTTAGAGTTATGATTGAACATACTGTAGCCACTACGGGTAAGCAATACGCCTGGCTTAGGCGCACTACCGTTGGTGCCTTGGAAAGCCTCAGTAACGCGGTTCATGCAGCCTTTGATATGACGACATTGGGAGAACATGCGACTACCGTCGGCATATTCAAACTCTACAAAGTGATGGTCA
>CAZHOC010000927.1:0-3230 GCA_964534295.1 uncultured Bacteroidia bacterium
CACCTTTGAAGAAAGCTCCAGACCGTCCATGGGAGGACATTTCTTCAGTAGTTTTTGCAATTGCTTCTTATCCGAAATCTCAGAGCTGATGATAACGTTCATCGCTCCTTTGTCGCGGATATGGGTAACCAACATACGCGTATCGACATCTGCGATGCCTACGATGTTGTTGTGGCGAAGGAATGAGTCAAGGGATTCGACTGCGTCAGAACGAGAAAACAAATTGGAGAAGTTGCGCACTACCAAGCCCGCAATCTTGGCAGAATTACTTTCGTATTCTGTTTCATGGACACCATAGTTACCAATATGGACGTGAGTCTCAATGAGGACTTGTCCATAATAGGATGGGTCTGTAAATACTTCCTGATATCCAGTCATAGAAGTATTGAAACACATTTCTCCGGTAGTGGTTCCTCGCTTGCCGATGGCCGAACCTTCAAAAAAAAGCCCATCTTCCAATAAAAGATAGGCAGGTTGTTTTTGAATATATTTCATTTTGCAATCAGTCGATTATGGTCTGGTCGTTGAGAGGGATTCTTTCGTATGGGATTTCTTCGTCGTTTTCAAGCTTAGCGATGAGAGCATCCACTTTTTCCTTGGTCAAATTGTGGGCGTAACGCCTATTGGTAATTTGACACATAGGAGCGGTATCGCAGGCTCCAAGGCATTCTGCTGCCCTGGCCCAGATTTTACCGTCTTTGCCGTATCCATTTTCGTCAGCACCGATCTTTTCTTTGACATAAGCCAGCATCTCTGGGCCGCCAGTTTCCAAGCAAGAGAAACAAGTACAAACTTCGATAAGGTGCTTAGGTACTTTCTTTTTGAAGTACATGGTGTAGAAAGTCGCTACTCCATACACGTGAGCGTAAGGAATATCAATTGTGGTGGCAACCAAACGCATGGCCTCTTCGGAAAGCCAGCCAAATTTTTCTTGGGCGATCCACAATGCCGGCATTACTGCAGAACGGCGCTCTGGATACTTGGCTACATGCTTTTGGATTTCCGCGACCTCCTCAGGAGTAAAAGTATATTCAACGGTACTCATATGGCTCTCTAAAAATCTGCGCTAAGATAATACGAACGCGCCAATGCTGAAAGTTTTTGGTAATATTCTTAGGGTTCTAATTATGCAAAAGTGCTAACAGGCTGTATCTGTTTCGATTAATTGCAAATATTTCTAGCCATGCATGGATGATAATAGTATTTTTCGTCTATGCAATTAGATCAAGCAAAGGAAATACGCAAGGGGGAGCAATTGGATGAGCAAAAGCTCAACGATTATTTGAGTAACTCCTTGGAGCAATTTGAAGGGATAGATTTCATCAAACAGTTTCCCGGAGGTTATTCCAATCTTACTTATCTCATTTCATCGGGTGATAAACAATATGTCTTAAGGCGCCCTCCATTTGGAGCTAATATCAAGTCTGCCCATGATATGGGCCGTGAGTATCGTGTATTAAGTGCATTAGCTGGACTATATGAGGCTATCCCTAAGGCGGTGCTATATTGTGAAGAAGAGGAAGTAATGGGGGCTCCTTTTTATCTAATGGAGCGAGTGGAAGGCGTGATTCTACGTCCATCAAATCCTCCCAAGCCAAAACCGAGCCCTGAAATGATGCGGCAGGTTTCTATTGCGACGATTGATAACTTGGCCAAATTGCATCAGCTTGAGATCCATGAAAGTGGCTTAATTAATTTGGGCAAGCCAGAAGGCTATACTCAGCGTCAAGTCGATGGTTGGATCCGTAGATACCAAAAGTCTAAAACAGACGATGTGCCTGCGATGGTTCAGATTGCGGAATACCTACAATCAGAAATTCCAACTAAGACTGAGACCACCTTCATTCACAATGATTACAAATATGACAATATCGTTCTGGACCCAGAACGCTTAGACCATATTCTTGCAGTATTGGACTGGGAAATGGCGACAGTAGGTAACCCTTTGATGGATCTCGGCACTACCCTATCCTACTGGATTGGAGCGGATGATTCTCCAGCTTTACAAATGTTTAATCTCACCAATCTTCCCGGCAATCTAAACCGTCAGGAAGTGCTTGAGCGTTATGCGGAGCAGACAAACCGAAAAGTCGACAATATTGATTACTACTTTGTGTTTGCTTGTTATAAACTAGGAGTAATCATACAGCAGATATACGCTCGCTACGTCAAAGGATTGACCAAGGATCCTCGCTTTGCTATGCTAGGCCATGTGGTAAAAGCATGTGGCGATCAAGGACAAAAGGCCATTAAACTCGGGCGGATTTACGATTTAAACTAGGCTCCTAAAAGTCATATATCTCAGCTCCAGCATAAAAAGAGCCGATAGAAAACCAATATGCAGTTACCGATTCGGTTGGAACTAAGCGTTCCCCGACACGGGGGCCAGAAACCGCATAACCAAACACATCCCAGTGGTTGCCCTCTTGATCCTTCATGAGAGCAGGTAATTGGTCCTCCAAGGCTTCAAACTCCAATACAGTCCCATCGGAAAGCTCTCTACGCCATGAAAACAGCAGATTGCGACTCGGATCGCCATAAATCACATGTTGCTGACCTTTAAACTCGTCTTGAATCACAGATTGATTAGCAAAGCTTTCGAAGCGGTAGGCCTTCGCTTCTTCATCAATGAGGATAGCATGAACCCGTTCTTTAAGATTGATGCGGTCATCAACGGGTATAAACGAAAAGATGAAAAAGTTTTCTTGGGTACGGTAGTCATTGTAAGGGTACTCCTCATACTTCCGATCAAAGCCTGTATTGGTACTTAAGACCTTGGAATTAGGATACATTTCCTTCCAATTGGCCCAAGAAGTCTCTATGACCGGCAGCAAATCCACTTTTTCGCCTCTATAATCGCCGTAGACACTCTTGTAGTACAACTGAGACCAATAGCTATCAGTATCACGATCGTACATGATCAAATTGTTGTTGTACAGCAGACCAGAAACCCCAAAGGTGGTAGCCATGAATTTCAAATTGCGGTCCCAACAAAAAGCAGAGCCAGTCAAGGGGCAATAATTGAGGGTTACCACTTTTCCGCCAAAAGAATCATTGACGATTTCGTGCCAATTGAGGATCGGGTGCGGATAAGCTCTAATTTCTCCATTAATATTCACGCCAACCACGAGGTCTTCCTCTAGTAGGTAGTTCCCCACCTCATTGATGGAAACAAATTCAGGATTCTCAATGGAGGGAATACCGTCTTTGCCAGGACCACCATCTAGGAC
>CAZHOC010000928.1:0-3230 GCA_964534295.1 uncultured Bacteroidia bacterium
CATGCTTTTGCCTATGCAGGCTGCCCTAGCATTGTCATGAGTCTTTGGCCGGTAGATGATCAATCCACCCAGGATTTGATGGGCGCGTTTTATGAGGCCTTGCTTGCTGGCAATAGCAAATCTCAATCTCTAAGAGTAGCGCGGCAAAAATATTTACAAGAACATGATCTCACCCATCCTTATTACTGGGGCGCTTTCGTAATGATTGGGGATGATCAGAAGCTAGATGCACCTAGCTCTCCTTGGAATTGGTGGTGGCTCTTGCCTCTCTTTGGGGGATTGCTGATATTTTGGAGAACCCAATTTCGCCGAGCATGAACCGATTTTTCTATTTCTGGATAATTTTAATCCTGACTGGCCTCTTGGCTTGTAAATCAGTCCCTTCCCAAAAGGTCAGTCAAGTTAGCTTAGATATTGGCTATGAAGTGAGTAACGACAGCCTAAAGGTCAATGTAAATAATACCCTTGCCTGTCCTATAAGAGTAAAGGCCAGCAGCGAGCAAGCAGAGATTCAGTCTTTTCTTGCCCTACATTTCCCACTAACCTTAGCCGCACGAACTGATACTATTTTCGCCAGCCCTACCAGCATGTCAAAAGATGAGATCAAGATTCGGATGAGTACGATTTTTGGTGATCCTACAGATTCAATTCGCCTTGAAACACTCAATTTCCCGTTCCCCGCAGGGAAAACCTACGAGATCATCCAAGCTTATAATGGAAGTTTTTCTCATACTTCTGAATACTCTCGTTATGCTGTTGATTTTAACCTTCGTATCGGAGATACGGTTTGTGCAGCAGCAGATGGAGAGGTAATCGGGGTAATAGAGGCCTATACCGATGGGGGCAGTAGTAGCAAATGGAGGGACTACGCCAACTTTATTACCCTTTTTCATCCTTCGATGAATATCTACACCCAGTATGTTCACTTGGACCATCAAGGCAGTTTGGTTGAGGTAGGAGATAAAGTTCAGAAAGGCCAAGCTATTGGGATATCCGGCATGACCGGATTTAGTAGCGGCGAGCACTTACATTTCAACGTATTAAGAGCGACAGAAGAGGGAATGGCCAGTCATCCTGTCAATTTTGAAGGTGGAGTGGAAGGCAGTTCGCTGAAAAAAGGACAAAAAATAAAAAAATAATCAGCTAAGTGTTGATTGAGAAGAAGTAGCTTACGACTAACCTGAAAAACCTATCGATTATGAAACGCGCTTTTTCAGTTTTCACCCTCTTGCTATGCCTTGGCATGTTGCTTGGATTGTCCAACCCTTTACAAGCCGCCAAGAAGAAAAAACTCAGCCTCGTCGAAAATGATGAGAATGTAATTGATCCTGATTTTTGTAAGGAAGAAGTCGTCTTTTGTCTACAGTACGGCTCTATCGACACCTTGGAGCTAACCATCTCTACTATCAACCAGCAGCGTCCGACTCTAGAGGTCTTTATTTTCAATCCTGATAATGGAGTGAGAATATGGGAATCTGTTGCTAGCAACATCTCTTTGCTTGGTCCTATAGCGATGACTGCCTCCAGTTTCACCTTTGAGGTCATCCTTGATTTGTCCACCACCTTTGGCGCAGACGATCGTTTTAAACTAGGCGTAGTTGGCTACGACAACAATCCCGGTACCATCACGAGTGGAAGCGGAGGCAGCTCAGGCAATGGTGCTACCTTACCTGATTATGTATTTGGCAGCTCCGTTATCTGTGTCAAAAATAGCTGCGGTATCCGCTCTTCTTGCCCTTGTGAGGGTAAAGGTACGGGAAGCTTTGGTGTCTTGACGGGACAACAAACGCCTAATTTTGATCCTCCAGGAGTGATTGGTGGCCGACCTTCGCTTAACCTCAACAATAAGTTTATTGGTATCCAGTACAATACCCCAGCTAAAGGATTGTACTATCAAGCGGAACTCCAACTTTCCCAGTTGAGCTTTTTTGCTGATGATACCATCAGGAATCCAACCGGAGGAGCCCCCGTAATTGAAGCTCGCTCGCATGCGATCAATCATCTCTATTTGGTACCCTTACAACTTCGTCTGAGATTAGGCCGTTTTGCGAGTGTGGGTGTGGGAGGAGCCATCTCCTATGCCTTCAACTACCAGGTAGATGATGTAGAAACGATCTTCCCAGGTAGCGGAGGCGATCAAATTGAGCCTGAAATCTTTGGTGATATCCGACTTGGCAATCCTCAAAAAGGCCTCCAATTAGGCTATCGTATCAGTCGCCACTGGAGCGGACTTGAAGACATCACCGGAGATAGGTATCGCCTCGGAAAATTGTATCTTTCTTATACGTTTTGAGTAGTAAGTAGAGAGTATTTAGTATTAAGACGAGGCAGATCCTACTTTTTTTAAGCACTCGATACTTCTGACTCTTTAGCAAACTTTTTCAACACCCTTTTCTGAATCGAAAACCAAAATATCCGCAATGGGCAGCAGGTATTTTATGTCTGCTGTTATTGCCGTTGGGAGGTCTAGCCCAATCGGCTCGCCCGCTAATTGATCAAGGGGATACGAAACTGGAGACTGAAGAGTACCAAGCTGCGGTTGATTTATATTTACAAGCGATCAAACTTCAGGAGGAGCAAGACAGTAGTAGCGCCATCCTCGAATGCTACTACAGCATCGGTTATGCCTATCTGCAAATGGGTAAGATGAATGAATTTGCCCAGTTTGAGCCTCAAATCAGCCCTTATCTGGATTTGGCAGATACCTATTTGGCTGATGTCGAGGTGGCCCTTGGGAGCAGTCATCGGCATTTAGATAATCTGCAGAAAGCACTCTATTATTATCAGGCAGCCATAGAGGATAGTCCTGAAGATGATCCCGACTACCACTCTACTCTATCGGCAGCTTACAACAATAGTGGCATTATCTACCGCCGCCTGGGAGATACCGAGAGGGCCCGTATCCATTATCAAAAGGCACTGAGATACTATAAGCGCTCTCCCCTAAATTATGCTCGTACGCTAGGTAATATTGGTCAGTTATACCGCAGCGAAGGAGAGCTAGCGCTAGCAAAGCAAACCTACTTACAGGCCTTAGATACCCTAGGAGCCCATCCGGGCATTGGCAAACATACTCGAGCCATTATTGCAGATGATCTGGCGATGCTATTGGATGAGCAAGGGGATTATCAGGCAGCCCTTCGTTTTTTACAGCAAGCTGAACGCTGGCTCGAGGCAGGACATAGTTTTGAGGCTAATCTATTGCGGCACTACTGGCAAGTTTATCGACA